>CAZDAN010000022.1:0-17791 GCA_964503565.1 uncultured Bacteroides sp. | reverse complement strand
CAAAATTTCAAATGGCACGTAAGTGATTGGTACTCAAGTCATAGACAAGGATGCATCATTCCAAGGCTAAGGTTGGTTCAGCCTTGGGATGGGGTGTGGAGAGTTGCTTGCATTTTAGGATTCTTTACACGAATGGTAATGAAATGTTTACACCGAAGAGTTTAAAAGGCAACCAATGAGGAGTGCCATCAATATATCCGGTTGCCGAAGATGCGGCTGCCTCGCGGACGAGGGTGCGTCCTTCATCGATGATAACGACAAACAGGAAAGAATGGCATCTTTCCCCCCTGCTGTGAGAACTTTTTTTTCTTTAATCCGTTCCATATGGTAAACTTAATAACGTGATTTATGGAATGGATTTTTGATTTACTCAGAGAACATCCGGAGCTGGCCATCTTCCTGACGTTGGCCTTGGGCTTCTGGATTGGAAAAATCAAGATTGGCAATTTCAGTCTTGGTGTAGTCACCAGCGTATTGCTTGTTGGTGTGTTGGTCGGACAACTGGACATACAGGTCGGCGGTCCCTTGAAATCTGTCTTTTTTCTCCTCTTCCTTTTCGCCATCGGTTACAAGGTGGGTCCCCAGTTCTTCCGGGGTTTGAAGAAAGACGGCCTTCCGCAGGTCTATTTTGCCGTTCTCATGTGTGTCAGTTGTTTGCTGGTTACTTGGCTGTTAGCCGAGATGATGGGATATAATGCCGGCGAGGCTGCCGGACTTCTTTCGGGTGCACAGACCATATCGGCCGTCATCGGTGTGGCCGGAGATACCATCCAGAACCTGAACATCAGCAAGGAAGCCCAGCAGAACATGATAAACATCATTCCCGTGGCGTATGCCGTCACCTATATCTTCGGTACGGCCGGTTCAGCCTGGATTTTGGGAAGTATCGGTCCGCGCATGTTGGGCGGTATAAATAAGGTGAGACAGGCGTGCCGCGAACTGGAGGGTAAGATGGGAGGCGATGACAAGGCCAACGAACCGGGTTTCATGAATGCCGACCGTCCGGTGGTGTTCCGCGCCTACGAACTGGAGAACTCATGGTTTACCGGGGGAAAGACGGTGGCCCAGCTCGAAGCCTATCTGCTCCAACAGGGGAAGCGTCTGTTTGTGGAACGTGTGCGACAGGACAAGAACATCATCAATGAGGTGAATCCCGACCTGCTCCTGCAACATGGCGATGAAGTGGTACTCAGCGGCCGTCGTGAGTTCGTCATCGGTGAAGAGGGCTGGATTGGTGAAGAGGTTATAGACAACGATTTGCTGAACTTCCCCGTAGAAGTTCTTCCCGTACTTATTTCCAAAAAGAATTTTGAAGGCCAGACTTTGGGCGACATCCGCAACCAAAAGTTCATGCACGGAGTCAGTGTGCGCCGTATCACCCGTTCAGGAGTCAATATTCCCGTACTGGCCGGAACCACGATTGATGCCGGTGATACGGTGGAACTGGTCGGTCTGAGCCGCGAAGTGGAACTGGCAGCCCACCAATTAGGCGTGCCCGACCGCGCTACCAACGTGACGGATATGATATTCGTGGGCATCGGCATTCTGTTGGGCGGAATCGTAGGTGCATTGGCCGTCCGCATTGGTGGAATCCCCATCAGTCTCAGCACCAGTGGCGGTGCGCTCATCGCCGGTCTTGTGTTCGGTTGGTTACGCTCGCGCCATCCCAACTATGGAAAGATTCCCGACGCTTCCCTGTGGATTCTCAATAACGTGGGCCTGAACATGTTCATTGCCGTTGTCGGCATATCGGCCGGTCCCAGTTTCGTCAAGGGCTTTGCCGAGATTGGTCCCATGATGTTTGTCATCGGAGCGTTGGCCACGGCCATACCTTTGATTATCGGACTGCTGTTGGCCAAGTATGTCTTCAAGTTCCATCCGGCCTTAGCTTTGGGATGCTGTGCCGGCGCACGCACCACCACGGCTGCCCTCGGTGCCATCGAAGAGGCTGTCGAAAGCGAAACTCCGGCTTTGGGATATACCATCACCTATGCCATAGGCAACACGTTGCTCATCATCTGGGGAGTCGTCATCGTGCTGCTGTGCAGCTGACCCCTGCCCTTAAGACTCTATAGAGCTATAGAATCTATAGTGACTATAAGAACTATAAATGAAAGCCTAACCCCTAAAAAAAATAGAAAAAAGTATGAACTACTTAAGAGAAAAGAGCGAAGTCAACAAAGACTTCGAACAACAGATGTCAAAGATCAGCCCCTTTGAGTTGAAGAACCGCCTGATAAATATGGCCGACGAAAGTGTGCGCAAGCTGGCGCACACGATGTTGAATGCCGGACGTGGCAATCCCAACTGGATAGCCACCACGCCGCGCGAAGCCTTCTTTGCCTTGGGACAGTTCGGTCTGGATGAATGCCGGCGCACCTTCAGTCTGCCCGAGGGATTTGCCGGATTGCCTCAGAAGGCGGGCATTGCCCAGCGGTTTGAAGCGTTTTTGAAAAAGAACGCCGACAGGCCGGGAACTGCCATGTTGCGCGATGCCTATAACTACATGCTGCTGGAACATGCGGCCGACCCCGACGAACTGGTGCATGAGTGGGCCGAAGCGGTGATTGGTGACCAATATCCCGTACCCGACCGTGTGTTGAAGTACACCGAAGTGGCCGTCCGCGACTATCTGAACCACGAACTGTGTGACAACCGTCCGCCGCAGGGAACCATGCAACTGTTTGCCGTCGAGGGCGGCACGGCGGCCATGTGCTACATCTTCGATTCGCTGATGCAGAACTTCCTGCTCCACACAGGCGACAGCATTGCCTTGCTGGTTCCGGCCTTCACCCCCTACATCGAGATTCCCGAACTGAAACGCTACGACTTCGACGTGCTCCACATCCCCGCCAGCCGCATGACCGAGGACGGCCTGCATCTGTGGCAATACGAGGAGAAGGACATCAACAAGTTGCGCGACCCCAAGTACAAGGCACTCTTCATTATCAACCCCAGCAATCCGCCCAGTTATGCACTGTCGCCCGACACCGTGGCCCTGATAAAGGACGTGGTTGACCGCTGGAATCCCAACCTGATGATTGTCACCGACGATGTATATGCCACCTACATCCCCCACTTCCGTTCCGTCTTGGCCGACCTGCCCCAAAACACGCTGGGTGTTTACTCCTTCAGCAAGTATTTCGGTGCCACCGGTTGGCGTGCCGCTGTGGTGGCCCTCTACGAGGAGAACATCTTCGACCAGTTGCTCAAGAATCTGCCCCGCAAGCGCAAGGCCGAACTGGCCAAACGATACGGCAGCCTGACGATGAAGCCCGAGGAGATGAAGTTCATCGACCGCATGGTGGCCGACAGCCGTCAGGTGGGACTGAACCACACGGCGGGACTCAGCCTTCCCCAACAGATGCAGATGTCGCTCTTCGCCCTTTTCAGTCTGTTGGACAAGGAGAACAAGTACCGCACCCGTATGCTCGACATCATCCAACGCCGGTTGAAGGCCCTGTGGGACAGCACGGGATTCACCCTGATTCCCGACCCGCTTCGCGCGGGATACTACAGTGAAATAGACATGCTCGTGTGGGCAAAGAAGTTCTACGGTGAGGAGTTTGTGGATTATCTGAAGAAGAACTACAATCCGTTGGATGTGGTCTTCCGCCTGGCTACAGAGACCAGCCTGGTCGTGCTCAATGGCGGCGGGTTCGACGGGCCCGAATGGAGTGTGCGCGTCAGTCTGGCCAACCTCAACGAAGCCGACTACGTGCGCATCGGAAAGAGCATCCGACAGATTCTGACCGAATATGCCGAGGCTTGGAAGGGCGAATCGTGCTGCTGATGAGTCAACAGGAGACATAAAAACAGGCACGGATTACACGATCCAACACGGAATTTATACCTGAACAGGCAAATCCTTCCGTAAGATCCGCGTAATCCGTGCCTAAAGACAGAGGTGGTTTGAGTGATGACACCCCTACGCTTTCACTTTATTTTACTTCTGCATCTCGATGCCAATCATCATGCCGTCGTACGACGAGGCCAGCGAAGCCAATGTCTTCATCGTAGCGTTACCCGACATAGATGTCATGGTCTGCAACATGGCCAACAATTTGTCGGCATCGTAGAGCAGGCTGATTTTGCTACCGCTCTTCACCACGTTGGGGGTCATCGTGGCAATTCCGGCCAAGTACGTCATTGTCAGTTTCTTGTTCTCGGTGTCCAGCGCATACTGTCCGCTGACGTTGTACCCCATGATGGAAGCCGAGTAAGTGTTGTCCTTGTTGAACGTGAAGCTGCATGTGCCGGCCTTGATGCCTATCTTGCCCATCGTCTCGTTCAGTTTCGTCTCAATTTTGTTGGCAGCCACCTCGCCACCGGCCTGCATCAGCAGGTTCTCGGTCTCGAAGACACAATCGGAACCCTGATAGTTCCATGTACCCACCAAATCGGCCTCGGTCAGTTTGTTGGACGAACCCAACACGGCACCCAACACATTGCCCAGCAGGGAGGCAAGTCCGCCCTCCTCGCCCGTAGTGGCAGAGGTCGTCGCAGAAGTTGAGGCGGCCGACCCCGTGGCCAAACTGCCCAACATAGAAGAACCCGTCGTGCCACATCCGGCCAACAGGACTGTGGCAGCCAACGCTGCCATGGTTGTTTTAATCTTTTTCATTCTTTCTGTTTTATAAATCGCCGCAAATGTACAAATAATTATTCAATAATCTGTTATTATCCGTACAAACAATGCATTTTTATCGACAAAAGCCGTCAAGTGAAAGAAGGAGTATCCAAGAAGAAAAAACGAACCGGTGTCCGAGGGAAATCTGTCAGGTGTCCGAAGAAATTCCATCAGCTGACAGGGCGGACCCGATCAGCTGACAGAATCCGGCCGGACAGCTGACAGATTTTCGGGAAACTCAGACCGGTTTCCGGAAGACGGATGATGGGGATTACTTTTAAAAATAACCTATATTTATTTAAAAAAGGTATAATTCTTCCCGTCCGTGGACATATTATATCTAACTTTGCATGACCCAAAACACCTCACTCTCCCCGGGTGTTAGGATAAAGACTATATTAAATCATTAAAAATCAATGTCTGCAAATCAAACCAAGCTGCAAGGCCTCACTGAAGAAGAGATCATCCGAAGCCGCCAACAACACGGCGAAAACCTGCTCACACCGCCCGAGCGGGAATCCATCTGGAAACTTTATCTGGAGAAATTCAAAGACCCCGTCATCCGAATCCTTTTAGTGGCGGCCGTGCTCTCGCTGGGCATCTCCGTCATCGAAAACGAGTATGCCGAAACCATCGGCATCATTTTCGCCATCTTCTTGGCCACAGGCATCGGCTTCTATTTCGAGTACGACGCCAGCAAGAAGTTCGACCTGCTGAGTGCCGTAGGCGAAGAGACGCAGGTGAAGGTTGTCCGCGGAGGAAAGATTCACAGCATTCCGCGCCGCGAAGTGGTGGTGGACGACATCGTGATTATCGAAAACGGTGAGGAGATTCCGGCCGACGGCGAACTGATGGAGGCCACCTCGCTGCAGGTGAACGAGTCGAGCCTGACGGGAGAGCTGATGGTGGAGAAGACCACCAACCCCGAGGACTTTGACCCCGATGCCACCTACCCCAGCAACCAAGTGATGCGCGGCACCACGGTGACCGACGGCCACGGAGTGATGCGCGTGCTCCGCGTAGGCGACCAGACGGAAATCGGAAAGGTGGCTCGCCAGTCAACCGAGGAGAGCGAAGAGGAAACCCCGCTGAACAAGCAGCTGACGCGTCTGGCCAACCTCATCGGAAAGGCCGGATTCACCATTGCCGGAGTGACATTCGTGGTGTTTGTCGGCCGCGACCTGTACGACTGGTTCCAAGTGCACGACGGCATCCAAGGCTGGCACCAGTGGATGGAGGTAATCCAGATTGTCTTGAAATACTTCATGATGGCCGTCACCCTCATCGTAGTGTCGGTGCCCGAGGGACTGCCCATGAGCGTCACCCTCAGCCTGGCCCTGAACATGCGCCGCATGTTGGCCACCAACAACCTGGTGCGCAAGATGCACGCCTGCGAAACGATGGGCGCCGTCACCGTCATCTGCACCGACAAGACGGGTACACTGACCCAGAACAAAATGCAGGTGTACGAGACCCAGTTCCCCTCGCTGGACAGCAACGAAGAACTGATAACCACCTCGATGGGTGTGAACAGCACAGCCTTCATCGAACGTAAGGGAGAAGAGGAACTGATTCCCATCGGAAACCCGACCGAGGGCGCTCTGCTCCTGTGGCTCCACCAACGGGGATACGACTATGAACTGATTCGCGAAGAGACAAAGGTAATCAGCCAGCTCCCCTTCTCCACCGAACGGAAGTACATGGCCACACTGGCAAATGATAAAGGTACGCGTACATTATTTATAAAGGGTGCCCCCGAAATCATTCTCAAACATTCGACTCACTACCTGGACGCACAAGGAAATGTGCGCCCCGTGGAGGAATATCGGGCCACGGTGGAGGAACAGTTGATGACCTATCAGAACATGGCCATGCGTACCTTGGGCTTTGCCGTAGCCGAGGTAGATGAAAAGGCGGGTACCGATTGCGAAGAACTGGTGGCCGGCTCAGCCATCACCTTCCTTGGCATCGCAGCCATCTCCGACCCCATCCGCCCGGATGTGCCCGCCGCCGTAGGCAAATGCCAAAGTGCTGGCATCAACATCAAGATTGTAACCGGCGACACACCGGGAACCGCCACCGAGATTGCCCGCCAGATAGGCCTGTGGAAGCCGGAAGACACCGACCGGAACCGCATCACCGGCGTGGAGTTCGCCGCTCTCAGCGACGAAGAGGCACTTGACCGGGTGATGGACCTCAAAATCATGTCGCGCGCACGCCCGACAGACAAGCAGCGCCTCGTGCAACTGCTGCAACAGAAAGGTGCCGTGGTGGCCGTTACCGGCGACGGCACAAACGACGCCCCGGCACTGAACCATGCCCAGGTGGGCCTCTCCATGGGTACGGGAACCTCCGTGGCCAAGGAGGCCAGCGACATCACCCTGTTGGACGACTCGTTCAACAGCATCGGCACCGCCGTCATGTGGGGACGCTCGCTCTACAAGAACATCCAACGCTTCATAGCCTTCCAGCTGACCATCAATGTGGTGGCATTGGCCATCGTCCTGTTGGGTGCCTGCATGGGAACGGCCATTCCGCTGACGGTGACTCAGATGCTGTGGATAAACCTCATCATGGACACCTTTGCAGCCATGGCTTTGGCCTCTATCCCGCCGAGCAAAAGCGTGATGAAAGAGAAACCGCGTAAGAGCACCGACTTCATTATCACCCCCGGCATGTATCGCAACATCGGCGGCATGGGACTGCTCTTTGTCGCAGTGCTCATCGGCCTCTACCTCTACATGAACGCCAACGGACTGCTCGACCTGAAGGGGCTTACCGTATTCTTTACCATCTTCGTGATGATGCAGTTCTGGAACCTGTTCAACGCCCGCGTGTTGGGAACCTCCGATTCGGCTTTCAAGGGCTTGGGCAAGTCGTACCCCCAATGGATTGTGGCCGGCATCATCCTCATCGGTCAGTTCATCATCGTGCAGTGGGGGGGCAGCGTCTTCCGCACCACTCCGCTCGACTGGCAGACATGGGCCGGCATCATCGGCTCCACCTCCGTCATCCTGTGGGGAGGCGAGATATACCGCGCCGTCAAACGTATGAAAGAGTAAGGAGACAATGAAAGAAATCGTCATCATTCTGCTCCTTATCCTGCTGAACGGCATCTTCTCCTTGGCAGAGATAGCACTCATATCGGCCCGCAAGTCCAAACTGACGGCCGATGCCAAGCGGGGAAGCCGCTCTGCCAAGCGGGCCTTGGAGATGGCCAATGAACCGGACCGCTTCCTCTCCACCGTGCAGATAGGCATCACACTCATCGGCATCCTTACGGGTCTCTATTCAGGCGACGTACTGGCGGCCGACTTTGCCACAATACTCGTAGGATGGGGACTGCCCATGGTCTATGCACAACCGGTGGCCCAATCGTTGATAGTGGTCGTTGTCACCTATCTGTCTATCGTCCTTGGCGAACTGGTGCCCAAACGCATCGGCCTGACGCTGGCCGACCGGGCTGCCAAACTGTTGGCCCCGCCCATGCACCTGCTGTCGGTCGTAGCCAAGCCATTTGTATGGTTGCTTTCGCAAAGTACAATCCTGATTGTGAAACTGACCGGCATACGCGAGGGCGACAACCGCGTGACGGAGGAAGAGATAAAATCGATGATTCAAGAGGGAGCCGAGGCCGGTGAGGTGCAAGAGGTGGAACAGGACATCATGGAACGCGTCTTGGTTATGGGCGATTTGAAGGTGGCCTCCATCATGACTTACCGTAAGGAATTGGTCTGCCTGGACATCAACATGGATGCCTCCGCAGTCCGCGAAATCATCCACAACGACCTGTACGAAGCCTATCCCGTCATCAATGGCAGCCTGGAACAGGTGCAGGGCATCGTCACCCTGAAGTCATTGATTGTGGCCCTTGACCGCCCCGACTTTTCGTGGGAGGGGGTCATTGCCCAACCGCTCTACCTGCCCGAGAACATGACGGTGTACAGAGCGTTGGAACTGCTGAAGGAACACAAGACGGGACGTGCCCTCGTTTGCGACGAGTACGGAAGCACTCAGGGCATCGTCACCACGAAGGACATATTGGAAGGATTGGTCGGCGAAGTGGGAGACACGGCCGAGGACGAAACGCCCTGCATCATCGAACGGAAGGACGGACAAGGATGGCTGGTGGACGGGCAGTGTCCGCTCTATGAGTTCCTGGCCTACTTCGATTGCGAAGATTTGAATGCGACAGTCTCCAACTGCAACACACTGGCCGGTCTCGTATTGGAGTATCTTGGACACATTCCCACCACAGGCGAACGCTTCAAGTGGCATCACTTCCGTCTGGAAATCATGGACATGGATGGCGTCCGCATCGACAAGATTCTTGTGACCACCGTGTAAGAAAACGAGACCATACACCGACAACTAAAAAAAATGCGGCTTGCTTCTCTCAAAAAGCAAGTCGCATTTTTATTTTTGCCAGTCGCATTTTCCAAAAAGCCAGTCGCATTTTTCAAAAAACAAGCCACACTTTTCAGACAACAACAAACACCGGCATTTCCGACGGTACACGGAGTCTCTGCCGATGCATCCCCAATTACTCGGCAGCAGCCTTACGGCTACGACGCTTGGGAGCCGCCTTCTCCTCTACGGGCTTTTCTATACCGGCCAATTCGGGGTCAATCATGATACGGCCACAGTATTCGCAAACGATGATTTTCTTGCGCATACGGATGTCGAGCTGGCGCTGGGGAGGAATCTTGTTGAAGCATCCGCCGCAAGCATCACGCTGTACGTAAACGATACCCAATCCATTGCGCGAGTTCTTGCGGATGCGCTTAAATGCCTGAAGCAGACGCGGCTCGATGGTAACTTCCAGATTCTTGGCCTTCTCTCTCAGCTTTTCTTCCTCCTGCTTGGTTTCAGAAACGATTTCCTCCAATTCGGCTTTCTTAATCTCCAAATCCTTGGTACGGTCTTCCAGCAGTTCTTCGCTACGCACGCAGTCGTCATTCTTGCTCTTTTCTGCAGCAGCATATTCGCGGATACGTTTTTCGCAAAGTTCGATTTCCAATGACTGGAATTCAATCTCTTTGCTCAACATATCATATTCGCGATTGTTTCGCACATTGTCTTGCTGCTCCTGATACTTGTTCATCAAGGCCTTAGCATCTTCAATCTCATTGCGCTTGGCAGCAATGGCCTGACGAAGTTCTGCCATCTCCCTACGGATTTTGTCAATTCGTGTGTTCAATCCGGCCACTTCGTCCTCCAAGTCCTGCACTTCTAAGGGAAGTTCACCACGGAGAGTCTTGATTTTGTCAATCTCAGACACCATCGTCTGCAACTGGTAGAGTGCCTTCAGTTTTTGCTCTACGCTCAAGTCTGTAGGGTCTTTCTTTTCTCTTGCCATACTTTTGTCATAAATAGTTTATCGGATTGGTGGCCGCCATTGTCTGTTTTACGGGCAACGCAGGACACGCCTCCTTTATAATTGAATAAAATATTTCCATTGTATATTGCTCGCTCTCGTAATGGCCGATTTCCACCATCAGCAAGTCTTCTTCGTGTCCGAAGTAATCATGATACTTGATTTCACCCGTCAGAAACACATCCGCCCCTTGTCCGATGGCCTTCGAAAGCAGGAATGCACCGCTTCCGCCACACAAGGCAACGGTGCGGACGGTCTTGCCCACGTAACTATTGAACTTTACGCATTCGGCTTGGAACGTATCTTTGACGAATTGGAGGAATTTGGAAGTCGCCATCTCGTCGGACAGTTCACCGATAAGCCCCGAACCGGCCTGCATCCATTGGTTCTTCAGTGGATAGAGGTCGTAAGCCGGTTCTTCGTAAGGATGAGCCTTCAACAGGGCACGCATGGCCTTTCCCTTCAAGTGAGCGGGCAGAACAGTCTCGATGCGTACCTCCTCTTCGTGGTGGCATTCACCGATGTTTCCGCAGAAAGGGTTGCTCCCCTCGCCTGCCCGGAAGGTTCCTTCTCCATTCAGATTGTAGCTGCACGAGTCATAATTGCCGATACATCCGCATCCGGCATCAAACAATGCCTGACGTACTTCATCGGCTTGTGCCATAGGTACGAAAGTCACCAGTTTCAACAGACAATCCTCCTTGGGAGCTAAAAAACGCAAGTTTGTAAGGCCCAACTTTTCGGCCATACGATGGTTCACTCCCCCCATAGCATTGTCCATGTTGGTGTGATGAGAACAAATGGTGATACCGTGGCGGATGGCTTTCATCACGCATCGCTCCACATAGCTTTTCCCGGTGATGGACTTCAATCCGCCAAAAATGAGCGGATGGTGCGATATGATAAGGTTGTATCCCAACGCCACTGCCTCGTCCACCACGGCTTCAGTCACGTCCAGACACAATAAAGCCCCTGTAACTTCCGCCTCTGTCAGTCCTACTTGCAGGCCGGCATTGTCCCATCCGTCTTGCAAGGGCAGTGGCGCGAATCGTTCAAGGGCACACACTATATCCTTTATCTTCATCAATGTGAAAATGAAAATTCGGGTGCAAAGATACTCATTTTTATTTATGCTCCCTCCATTTGTGGGAGAATTTATTTGCATAACGGCATAAATCTTTAAGTTTTGACGTTTCGTCTCGCGATTGTTTACCGATGAAACATATTTGAAAGTATCTGCAACATGGCGAGGGGATAGGTTTCCATAAAAAAAGCTACTTTTGCAACCGTTAAACCGAATAAATCAAATTTTAAAAATAGAAATATCATGAGCTATTCAGAACAAGAACAGAAAGGATTCTACAAACTGTCATGGATGCAGCGCATCGGATTCGGATCGGGTGACCTTGCCCAAAACTTGATTTTCCAAACGGTGGCATGTTATTTGATGCTTTACCTCGTTACCGTATTAAAGATCAGTCCGGCATTTGTCAGCGGACTGATTCTCACCGTCCGGTTCATCGACTGTTTCTGGAGTCCTGTGGTGGGACGCTATATTGACAACCGCAATCCCAAATTGGGCAAGTACCGTTCTTACCTTCTCTATGGCGGTATCCCCCTTACGATTGCAGCCTGCCTGCTGATGCTTCCGCAGGCCGCCACCTGGTCTATGACCATGAAGATTATCTATGCCACGGTCAGCTACACGGCGCTGAGCATGATTTACTCCGTGGTGAATATCCCTTATGGCTCCATCATGGCCAGCATGACGCGCGACAACGATGAGGTGCTCAAGCTCACCTCCACCCGAATGGTGTGTGCCAATATCGGACAAATCATCGTTCAGGCGGGCTTCCCCATCGGGCTTGCCCTCGTGGCTCACACCGTGATTGACTGGAATCAGGCCGTATTCATGGCCATCGGTACGATACCGGCGTTCATCATCTTGCCCTCTCTTCCCTTGTTGAAGAGCTGGCTGGGCAAGAAGGGGCTCTACTATCTGCTGCTCTCCATCGGCTTTGTCGGATTCGCCATCTTGTTCATCATCGGCAAATTCTTTGATGTGGAGAGCTGCAACACAATCGTTCAGGCAGCCAAGGTGATGACGGGCGTGGGACTTCTCGTGGGTTCGCTGATGTGGGCGCTTGTCCCTGAAGTGATTACTGAGGCAGAATACCGCACAGGCAACAGACCTGCCGCTACGGTGAATGCCCTTGCCGGTGTCGCCTTCAAAGCAGGCTTCTCGATAGCCGGATGGATTACTCCCCTGGTGATGGGAATGATTGGTTTTGACCTGGCCACTGAGGAATCGGCCTTGCCTACTTCCCCGATGGCATGGTTCACGGTCACTTGTGTGTTTGCCCTCGTAGGCTTTGCACTTTTGCTCTATTGTTTCATGGGCTGTAAGGAAAGAATTGCCACCACACCGGAGAAACCCGTTACGTATGGCGAAATGTTTGCAGAGTTCAAGGCCAACAAGTGTCTCCAGCTGGTGCTCGGCATCTTCATCGTGGTATTCCTGGCATCCTTCATCAGTGCGCCGGTAAATGCCTATTACACAAAGCTGGCCAACTACTCCGAAATTGCACAGAATGCCATCCTTTGGTTCACTTGTATCATCCCCGCCCTCCTGCTGATTGTTGTGGGATTCCTTATCCACAAGTATCCGCTCACCGATGAAAAGCTTGACGAAATCAACAGGGCTATCGAGGCACGTTCTGAATAAGTGATTACTGACTATTAACCCAATAAAAACATATATTAAATTTATGAAAACTCCCAGATACCTTTTCCCAAGTGATTATATGGCCGATCCTTCGGCCAATGTGTTCGGCGACCGCCTCTACATCTTCCCCAGCCACGACCGCGATAGTGGCGAAGCCTTCGACGACGATGGCGGACATTTTCAGATGAAGGATTATCACGTCCTCTCTCTCACCGATGTGGAGAATGGTGAAGTGACCGACCACGGTGTAGTCCTCGATGTGGAACAAGTGCCTTGGGCCGACCGTCAGATGTGGGACAACGACGTGGTGGAGAAGGACGGCAAGTACTACCTCGTCTTCTCGGCCAAAGACCCGAACGGGGTGTTCCACCTCGGTGTGGCCGTGGCCGACAAGCCCGAAGGCCCCTTCATCCCCCAGCCCCACCCCATCCGCGGCTCGTTCAGCATCGACCCCTGTGTGTTCAAGGACGATGACGGACAAATCTATTGCTACTTCGGTGGCCTGTGGGGCGGACAGTTGCAATGGTACACCCTCACTCCTGCCGCTACAGACAATGAGGAAGGCTGCGTAGTGATGGGGCCTGCCGCCGACAAGAAGACTCCCCTGTTCCTGCCTGCTGATGCTCCGGCCGTGCCCTCTATGGTAGTGCGCATGAGCGACGACGTGCTGCAATTTGCCGAAGCACCCCACGCTGTGGTCATCCTCGACGAGACTGGCCAGCCGATGAAGGCCGGCGACCCGCACCGTTTCTTTGAGGCATCGTGGATGCACAAGTACAAGGGCAAGTATTACTTCTCCTACTCTACCGGCGACAGCCACATGCTGTGCTACGCCATTGGCGACACTCCCTACGGACCGTTCCGCTTCCAGGGCGTCATCCTCGACCCCGTGGTGGGATGGACCACCCATCACAGCATCGTTGAGTACAAGGGCGAGTGGTACCTGTTCTACCACGACTGTGTGCCCTCCAACGACACCACCTGGCTTCGCTCACTGAAGGTACAGAAGCTGTACTACAACGAGGACGGAACCATCCGCAAGGTGAAGAACGACTAAAATTGAGAGTGAAGTTTGAAGAGTCAGGATACATTAGATTCCCCTCTCTTCATACTTCACTCTTTTGACAATCATCCTATGAGTAATATTTGAACCATCCAAACGCACACTATCATGAAAAAATGTATCATCCTACTATTTGCATTACTTGGTGTAGCAACACTTGCCTACACACAGACAATCAAGGTTTATGCAGACTTCAGCAGCCCCACATGCACCTCCGAAGCCCAATGGGACGCAACCACGCAAACCCTCTCATGGACCAAGCAGTACGGCAACCAACTGAAAGGGCTGAAATTACCCAGTGGAGACATCAGCCAATACGAAAAATTGGTCATTGAATCTGCCGATTTGAAAGCTCAGAATTTCCGTATATTGGTATATATAGGAAGCAATGCCACCACTTTCACCGTATCAAGTGAAGGTATTGTTGAATTCAAACTTGATAGCCAGCTCGACGAAGAACAGAAAAAAAACATCACTGAAATCTGTCTCTCGGGAGGAAATGCAGATGAGACAGGTTCAGTGCGCATTCTCAACTTCTATATCGAGACTTACGATGAAAGCAGTGAAGCTCTCAAAAAATCTCCAGAAATTTCATTTGCTACCAACTATGTAGGCATTGAACAAGGCGAAGCATTCACTGCCCCCACATTCAACAACCCCAACGGACTGCCCGTCGTGTTCTCTATCAAATCAGAGCCCGAAGACTTCATCAGCATCAATGAAGCAACCGGTGAAGTCACTGTTGGAGAAGGCACAGGGTATGCCACCATTACCGCCAAGTTCGAAGGCAACGAAGAATACAAAGCTGGTACAGCAACATACACCATCGCCGTGAAGTCTGCAGGATATACTGATATCCCCTATGTCTATGACCAAGAGAACACAGGTTCGTTCTATCCGGAACCTGTCTATCCGAACCGTTCAGAATTGCCATTCATTGAACCGTTGACCGATCCGTTCCTTTATTCCGATGGAAATGGCCGGGTAACGGAGTTTCAGGATTGGGCCAGACGACGCAGTGAGATTGCCAACGAAATCCAACACTACGAGATAGGACGCAAGCCAGCCATCGACCCAAGTGCAGTCACTGCCAGTATGAATAACAACAAACTTTCTGTCACCGTAACTGTCAATGGCAAAACACTCAACTTGAGTGCTACCATCAATTACCCTTCAGGAGAAGGCCCATTCCCTCTGATGATTGGTACAAGCGGCATCTCACTCCCGACAGCAGTCTTCGACGGAGGAGCCATTGCCACCATGACTTACAATGAAAGTCAGCTGAACGGCTACAGCCAATTCTCGGACAACGGTTCCCGCGAATTTGAACGTCTCTATCCCGAACTTGCAAATAATGGAGCTTATAGCGAATGGGCTTGGGGCTTGAGTCGTCTGTTGGATGGCCTGCAGTTATTAGGTCCTGAAGTAACTCGTATTGACATGAAGCATATCGGAGTGACCGGATGTTCCTACGCAGGTAAAATGGCCCTCTTCTGCGGAGCCTTCGACGAACGTATAGCCTTGACCATTGCCCAAGAGCCTGGTGGTGGAGGTGCCGCCTCATGGCGAGCCAGCCATTGGCTGCCAATCAATGTGGAGAAGATTGACAATACCGATTACAATTGGTTCATGTCGAGTCTTAGGAGTAATTTCGGAAGCGACAATGTCTCCTATTTGCCATACGACCATCATGAGTTGTGTGCTATGATATGTCCACGTGCATTGCTGATTGTGGGTAATCCATCAATGGAATGGTTGGCTGATCCTTCAGGTTATATCAGTTCGAATGCCGCCCGCAAAGTATGGGAACAATTTGGCATAGAAGACCGAATGGGATACACATTTGTCGGACATGGTGACCACTGTGTTCTTCCTCAAAGCCAATACCCGGAGGTGCGCGCCTTCATAAATCGCTTCCTTTTGGGTAAAGAGGATGTCAACACAAACGACATCCTAATAGCTCCGACAAACTTTAAGGATGCCTATGACTATACTCCATGGATCAGCTGGTGGGGTACCGAAGTTGAATACCCGCTTTACCTTGGCAATGGTGAAGACAAAGAGGAACATTGCGCATGGATTGAAGCCGAAGATATGATTACTGACGAAAACGGACAAAACTTTCGCGTTGTTATAGACGCTTCGTGTAGTGGAGGCAAATATGTAGAAACTGTAGCGAACGATGGCAACTTGTCCAATGACAAGAAGAATTGGCTCATTGGCAAATTTACAATTGATGCCGAGGACGATTACAATGTTCTTGTACGAGTGAATACCAACGGTAGTTACGACGATGACTCTTATTATTTCGCTTTTGACAACAACACCCCTATCCGTACCAATGGACTTGCAGCCGGTGGCAGCAATTGGTCGTGGATGAACCTGGAAACGTATGCAGATGACGGCAGTTCCTTCAGCAAGCATTTGCAGCCAGGAGAACACCAAGTGGTAATTGTAGGACGCGAAAATGGTGCCAAGCTTGACAAGGTCTATATCACGAACTTGAAGAGTCTTCCGAAACCCAACGAATTGGGGCCTATTACAGGTGTTGAAGTTTCGGTTGTTGAAGGTCTCGGCATCCACTCTATCAGACAAGAAGAGAACGGGCTGATTGTTAGCGTATATTCTGATACCCCAGCCACAGCGTCCATTCAAGTGTATAATACCCTTGGAATGTCTGTCGCCAACGTTTCATCAGCCCTTAAAACTGGCATCCAAGAAATAATCATCGGCAACATCAGCCAACCAGGATTCCACATCATCAGTCTCCAAGTGGGAGGACAAACCGTGACCCAAAGCATTATGATTAAATAACCAATAAACAACCATTGTAGAATAAATGAAGAGTATTTATAAATCTATCAAGCATTTGTACCAAGGAGCCTTCCTCATGCTCCTGGCATTTACCTCATGCACCCTCTCTGCCCAAGAGCATTGGGTGGGCACATGGGGAACGGCCGGACAGTTGGCCGAGTCACACAACAATCCTCCCTCACCGGGACTGGGCAACAACTCGTTCCGCCAGATAGTGCAAGTATCTATCGGAGGCGAGACAGCCCGCCTGCAACTGACCAACGAGTTCAGCAATGCCACCACCGAGATTCTGGCCGTAGAACTGGCTCATGCCAAGACGGCAGGCAGCAGCAGCGAGATTGACGAATCGACCACCGTCAGCCTCACCTTCAACGGCAAACCCGGAGTCACTATGGCAGCCGGAACAACTGCCGTATCTGACCCTGTGAAGTTCTCCATGGGTCCCCGTCAGAACGTAGCCATCACCATCCACTACGGCAATGCCTCATCAACCAGCGTGTCGGGTCATCCCGGTTCACGCACCACCTCATACATTGCCAAGGGAAACACCAACGACTTCAGCAATGCCACACGCACCGACCACTGGTACACCATCAAGGGTATCGACGTGATGGCCGATGCCGAAGCAGGTGCTGTAGCCATATTGGGCAACTCCATCACCGACGGACGTGGCTCCACCACCAACCAGCAGAACCGCTGGGCCGACGTCCTCTCACGCCGTCTGTTGGCTAACGAGGCTACCAAGAATGTGGCCGTGCTCAACATGGGCATCGGTGGCAACTGCATGTTGGCTGGTGGCCTTGGCCCCACAGGCAGCAGCCGCTATCGTCGCGACCTGTTGGAACAGGCCGGCGTGAAATGGATTATCCTCTTCGAGGCAGTGAACGACCTCGGCGGTAGCCGCAACGGAGTGCAGACAGCCAACAACATCATCGAGGTGTACAAGCAAATCATCCGCGAAGCTCATGCCAAGGGCATCTATGTGTTCGGCGGAACCATCACTCCGTTCAAGAACAACGGCTACTACAGCGAAGACCACGAGAAGGGCCGTCAACGCCTCAACTCATGGATGCGCACCACCAAGATGTTGGATGGCGTGATTGAGTTCGACCATGCCGTGCGCGATCCGCAGGACACCATCTGCATGGACAAGCAGTATCTCTTCGAGAACGACTACCTCCA
>CAZDAN010000021.1:0-17795 GCA_964503565.1 uncultured Bacteroides sp. | reverse complement strand
CCGAATTACATGAAGAATATCATGACAACTTGATAATTGTAGCTATGCATGCAGGAATGCAGGCTGTTCCATCTCCTGTAGGATTGAAACAACCTGAAGGGGATGAATATGCTGATAAGTTTGGAGTAAAAGAATATCCTAACGGAATGGTTAATCGTCGAGGTGGTTTAAAGGACTATCCTTCATGGGGGGCAGCTGTGTATGAAGAATTGCAGCGTGAATCAGAATTGGACCTTGTAGTAGAGGCTTCTGTGGCTGATGGCAAGTTGGACGTAAAGGCTGATTTGTTGGCATTAGAGGCTTTGGAGGGAAAGTTACAATTATGGATAATAGAGGATAGTATTATTAGTTTTCAAACGTCTTCAAAGGGGAGGATTCCTCAATACGTACATAATCATGTTTTTCGTGATGCAATCAATGGTACATGGGGTGAGGAGCTTTCTTTTATGTTAGGTGAGCAAAAGCAAATATTACATACAGATTTTAAAATAGATGCTGTGTGGAATATTGAAAACTTGTATGTTGTGGCTTTTATGTACAATAGCGATGGCGTGTTACAGGCGTCTCAATGTAAAGTGAATGTAAATGAATAATAACAATTAAATCAGATAAGTAATATGAAGAAGATTTTTACTCTTTTAGCTGCCACGGTGTGCAGCATTATCTCTTTTGCTCAAGATATTCAGCTTGAAACAAAAGATGGTCAAGTAATCGAAAATGGTTCGACCGTAACAGTGAAAGGAGAAATGATTAACATGTACGATGCATACGGACAATTTGATTCGCACTTGTATGTGAGGAACTTGACAGATAAGACTCAAGGTGTTTATGCACATGTGAAAGCAATTGAAGGAAACGGGCAGATATGCTTTGGAGGAGGTTGTATCCCTTTGATGAATGCGGGAGACGAAGCTACGAGTGGCATGGGACTTGTTGAAGCCCAGTCTGCATCATCTTTGTTGATTGATTGTCTTATTTATGACCCTAATTTCATGTCAATGACTGTAACTCGAACTGTTGAGGTTACTATATGGACAGACAAGAAACCAGACGAAAAGATTACGGCAACAGTAACTTACACCAACGACCCCACTTTGAGTATCGAAAACACAGAAGTGGTGGCTCCTGTAATCTACGCTAAGGACAATGTGCTCTATTGCAACTTTGCAGACGCTGCCAATCGCCAGCTTCAGGTGTTTGATGTGGCAGGTAAGTTGTGGAAGAATGTGCGTCTCAATAGTGAGAGTGAAATCCTTTCCCTTGAAGGACGTGCCAAGGGACTTTATATCTATCGTGTGATGGAAGCTGGTAAACCGGCCATCAGTGGTAAGTTTTTGGTAAAGTAATCCAAAAACGTTTGAATCAAAATATTTAGAAATAGAATAGAAGAGATGAAGAAACAGCTATGTTTGTGGGTCTTGTCCATCCTTATCCCTGTCGGCGCTTTCGCACAAATGACGGCTTCGGGTACGGTGATTTCTGGAGAGGATGATTTCCCCATTATTGGTGCTACCGTAATATGTAAGGAAAAACCTACGGTAGGAACTGCTACGGATTTAGATGGAAACTTCACATTAGAAGTGCCGGAAGGAGTTAAAACATTGGTTATTTCATACACGGGTATGAAAAGTCAGGAAGTGGCTCCCAAAGCGGGATTGAACATTATTCTTATGCCTGATGTAGAGGCTATTGAAGATGTTGTGGTAACCGGTTTCCAGAAGATTGATCGCAAGATGTTCTCTGGTTCGGCGCAAAAAGTGACGGCTGAGGAGGCTAAAATTGATGGAGTGGCCGATATCAGCCATGCGTTGCAAGGAAAAGTGGCTGGTGTGGAGGTTCAATCCGTATCGGGTACTTTTGGTGTTGCTCCGAAATTGCGCGTGCGTGCTCCGTCCACGATATATGGTAATACTGCCCCTCTTTACGTCGTGGATGGTGTGATTTTGGAAGATGTTCAGGAAATGACAGCAGACGACCTTTCTTCGGGTGATGCTTCTACCATGTTGAGCTCTCGTATTGCAGGTATCAGCCCGGAAGATATCGAGGACTTTCAGATTCTGAAAGATGCCAATGCCGTGGGACTCTATGGTGCCCGTGCTCGTAATGGTGCTATTGTTATCACCACCAAACGTGGAAAGAAGGGACATACTTCTCTCTCTTATTCTGGAGAGTTTACTTATCGTATTCGTCCTTCATATTCTCAATACGATATCATGAACTCTCAAGAACAGATGTCTGTTTATCAGGAAATGAAACAGAAAGGTTGGCTCTATCATGCCGATATGTCTGCCGGTACGGTGATGAACGGTGGTAGTTATTTCTTGATGAATGACTTGATTTATAAAGGTCAACTTTCTAATACTCCTCAGGCTATTGCAGGATATGAACGTTATTTGGAGAATGTGAATACAGATTGGTTCAAAGAATTGTTTAACAATACCATTCAGCAATCTCATAGTCTTAGTATTACAAGTGGTACCGACAAAGGTTCTTATCGTGCTTCATTGAGCTATCGCAACGATCCGGGTTGGACGAATGCTGAAGCATTGGATCTTTATACGGCATCGATGAGTGCGTCGTATGATATCAGTAAGAATCTGAAGTTGACATTGCTCTCCAATGCTTCTTATCGCGACCAAAAGGGATTCAATGCTCTTGACCGTGTGGAGAATGTGGTGACGGGTGAGTACGAGCGTGATTTCGATATTAACCCGTTCAGTTATGCTACGACTACCAGCCGCACCATGTCACCTTATGACAGAAATGGCAACTATCAATATTATCGTCAGTACTACGCACCTTTTAACATCCTTGCTGAACAGGACTTGAACACGATGGATATTGACCAGTACGATATCAAATTCCAAGGTGAATTGGAATGGAAACCCATCAAGAATTTGACATTGAATGGTTTGATGGCTTACAGTGTAAACTCTACGCATCAGGGACGTCGGGTATATGATGATAGTAACTTTGCTAATGCTTACCGTGCAGCCGATAATGCCACAATGGCTGAAAATAACAAGTTCCTCTATCGTGATCCTGAGAATCCTGATGCACTTCCTGAAGTGGTGATGACAGACGGTGGATTCTATAACACCAAACAGCAGATGATGAACAGTCTCTATATGCGTGCTACAGCCAGCTATGATGCTATGCTTACCGAAGATTTCCGTTTCGGTCCCATGATTGGTGCCGATATGCGTCGTACTAACCGTAGTTCAGGATGGAATGATGGTTATGGGTATTCTTGGAGCGGTGGAGGTAATCCTGTGCTCGACTATCGTATGATTCAAGAACTGTTGGTGAATGGCTCGGAGTATTATGGTTTTGCTGAAACGTATGACCGTGCTGTCGGCTTGTTTGCCAATGTCGCTCTTTCGTGGAAGGAAAAATATATATTGAATCTTATCGGACGTTACGACGGCTCTAATCGTATGGGACGTTCTAAGGATGCTCGTTGGTTGCCGACATGGAGTGTCAGTGGCAAGTGGGATATTGCTTCTGAGAATTTTATGAAAGACCAGAATGTATTCTCTTCTTTGGCTCTTCGTGCATCATACGGATTGACGGCCGATTTGGGACCTGTATCTAACTCCTACGTGCAATATTATTATGGTGACAGTTGGCGTCCATTGACTAATGCTAATCAATCAGACGTAGAAACTTCTATCTATATCAATAGTTTGGCTAACGACGATTTGACTTGGGAAAAACAATACGAACTGAATGTCGGTTTGGATATGGGATTCTTGGACGAACGTCTGACCGTGACTACTGATATTTATTCACGTCGTACATTTGACCTTATCGGTCTGATTTACACTTCAGGCGTTGGTGGCCAAGGAAGTAAATGGGGTAACTTGGGCAAATCAAAAGCTTGGGGTATCGAAGGTACCATTTCAAGTCAGAACATTGTGACAAAGGATTTCAATTGGAGTTCGCATTTCACCATCGCTCATTCCAAGAATGAGGTGACAGAGTTGACTTCTGTCTGTAATGCCATTTCTATGTGTATGCCTCAAGGCGTAGCTGTAGAAGGAAAACCTATTCGTGGACTTTACTCATACCGTTTTGCCGGACTTTCATCGGAAGGTCTTCCCCAGATCATCAATCAGGATGGTCGTGTGACGACCTATGACATCAACTTCCAAGATCGGAATGGTTCTGAATATTTGAAGTATGAAGGAAGTGTTGATCCTACATTGACCGGAGGTTTGCGAAACTCTTTCCGTTGGAAGAATTGGAGTGCCAATATCTTCTTCTCTTACCAGTTTGGTAATAAGGTACGTCTGAATCCTGAATTCTCTTCCTCATATAATGATATGAAGGCTATGAGTAAGAGTTTTAACAACCGTTGGATGGTACCGGGAGATGAATATAAAACCAATGTGCCTGCTATTGCATCTGCTCGTCAAGTAGCCATGAACTCACAGATTGGTTATGCTTATAATGCCTATAACTATTCTGATGTGCGTGTGGCCGATGGTGGTTTTATCCGTATGAAGGAACTCTCTTTGGGTTACACATTCGACCAACCTTGGGTGACGGAACTCGGACTTAACAACTTACAATGCCGTTTGACTGCTTCTAACCTTTGGTTGGTGTATAGCGACTCTAAGTTGAACGGACAGGATCCTGAGTTTATCCAATCAGGTGGTGTGGCTATGCCTACTCCCAAGCAAGTGACATTCAAGATTAGTACAAACTTCTAATGACAGATTAAGATAATGAAGAATAAAATGAAATATTGGGCATTGGCCGTAGCCCTGCCGCTTGCTTTTGCTTCGTGTGACGATTTTTTGGATAAGGATCCGGACAACCGTGTGTATCTGGACAATCCGGAATTTATTGAGAAGTTGTTGGTGTCGGCATATCCCGAAGCTGATTTTGCTTTTTGCGAGGCTATGTCTGACAATTCTGGGGACCGTGGTTTGAGCGCCATTTTGAACGATCCGGATATTGAACAGCCTTATTTGTGGAAAACGGCTTCTGAAACTTATCAGGGAACTTCCACCAATTATTGGAACAATGCGTATGCCGCTATTGCTGCTACCAATCACGCGTTGGAAGCAGTAAAGAAGTTCGAGGCCGAAGGTCGTGGTGAAGAGGTGCGTGCAGCCCGTGGCGAGGCTTTGCTTTGCCGTGCATACGCTCACTTCATGTTGGCCAATCTCTTCTGTATGCCTTACGATCCGGCAACGGCCACTTCGGAACTTGGTATTCCTTATGCTACTGAGCCTGAAACCACACTGAATCCTCTGTATCATCGTGGAACTTTGCAGGAAACTTATGATAAGATAGAGGAGGATTTATTGGAAGGACTTGACCTTCTGCCCGCATCATACGCCAAAGCACCTGCTTATCATTTTACCCGCAAGGCGGCTTATGTTTTTGCTTCTCGTTTCTATTTGTGGAAGGGAGGGGACGACAATTTCCGCAAGTCGTTGGAGTATGCCAATAAAGTGTTAGGTGATGTGCACACAGATAATCCTGCCAGCATGTTGCGACAGATGAACGACCCGAACAGTGATTATATGGGCGATTATTATGATGCACAGACTATTTTTACATCCTCTGCAGAACCTGCCAATCTTTTGTTGGTGGCTTGTATCTCCAACATGTCTTATCAGCCCTATTGGCGCTATGGTATGACTGCCGGTATCCGTCAGTCCGTTTATTTGAATGGTATTTTCGGTTATCCTTGGGCCTACAAGACCAACGGTGGTTACGATTATTTGATTCATCGTCCTATCTGGAGAAGCTATTTCCAACAAATCAGTCTCAATGCCAACATTGGTTACTATGTGGCTGTCATTCCATTGATTACGATGGAGGAAGCTTTGTTTAACCGTGCAGAGTCTAATGCTTTGCTTGGTAATTATAAGGAGGCTTTGGTTGACATGAATACTTTCCTCTCTAAGCGTCTCGATTTGAGTGGATGGAATGGTACGGCCATTACTCCTCGTGATGTGATGCTTTATTATAGTAAGAATACCAACAAGGTGGATTGGAAGCAGACAATGAAGCTCAACCCTTATTTCCGTGACTTCACAGAGATTGAGGATGGTAATCAGGATACCTGTTATGCTTATGTAAATGCCATTCTTGCTATGCGTCGTGCCGAGTATTTGGGTACAGGTTTCAGGTGGTTCGACATTCGTCGTTACGACATTCCTATTGTTCACACCTCTGTCACTCATCCTACCGATTCATTGAAGGTGGGAGACCGTCGCCGGGCTATTCAGATTCCTGACCAGTCACAGGCAGGAGGTATTGAACCGAATCCGGTAGATACCGAGCGCATTCCCGAAAGTATCAAGACGGCTGCCATGTCCAATGGCTTTGCTTCATGGAATTGATAAAGGGAGGATATTGAGTAAATCTAAAATACTTTTTGGACTATGCAGAAAAATAAGATAAACAGACTCTTTTGGATGATACCCTGCCTGATGCTCGGTGTATCGTCTGTGTTCATGTCTTCGTGCGATGACGATGACATCAGCGGAAGCGTGGTGGATATGCCGGCTACTGACTTGTGGGATACCACTGCCATTGGTAAATATATCTACGAGAACTATACTCTTCCCTATAACATCCGTGTAATTTACCGTTGGGAAGACAATCGTCAGGATATGGGTAAGTACCTTGTTCCTCCGAAGGAAGAGAAGGTGATTCCTTTCCTTTCGATGCTCAAGCGCGTATGGATGGATCCTTATGTAGAGATTACGGCAGAAACCAGTCAGCCCGACTTCCTTCGTACTTATGTTCCCAAGGAAATTCTAGTAACCGGTTCAAAGGCTATCAATAGCGACGGTTCCGTAACTCTTGGTTTTGCTGAGAGCGGTCGTCAGATTCAGCTTTATGATGTGAACAACCTTTCCATTGAGAATGTGGATGACTTCGTAATGTTTTTCCATACCATGCACCACGAGTTCGCACATATCCTTCAACAGACCAACAAGGATTATGATACCGAGTACCGTGTGCTTTCCAAGAGCGGTTACACCTCTTCGTGGATGAACACCACTAACGATGCGGCTCGTGAGGAAGGTTTTATTACGGCTTATGCCAAGTCCGGTGTGGATGAAGACTTCGTGGAGATGCTTTCCATCATGTTGGTTAACAGCCCCGATGCATGGAACTATCTGATAGACCGCATTCAGAATGAAGAGGCGCGTGACATTTTGCGTGAGAAGGAACGTATTATGACTACGTGGATGCGCGATGTGTGGGAGATTGACATGAGTGATTTCCAGCAATTGGTCTATACAGCTATTGAAAAGGAGATGAATCTGCCCGATAGTGTAGATCTTATCCACGACGGAAACTTTATTATTGGTGAAATTATTAACGGTGAGATTGTATTGAAATGAAAAAGATAGCCTATATTTTGCCTTTGGTGGCAACTCTCTTCCTGGCTACGGCCTGTGATGACGAGGATTATCGCAACCCCAGTGCCATTGTGGGAGACTACATCAGTGAACATACTGAACTGTTGCAGTCGTCCGAGTTGGGATGGCGTTTTGACTATTATCCTAATGAGGCGGCCTATGGAGCCTTCAATTTCTTGATGAAGTTCCGCAAGGACGGCCGTGTGGAAATGCAGACCGATGAGAACTTTTTCTATCTTTTTGCTACGGACGAAGAGAAGCAACGTTCCTATGGCGTACAGGAGTCTGACTATACCATTCAGAATTCACAGGGACCTGTGCTGACTTTTGCAACCTATTCGTTGCTTTCTAAGTTGGCAGACCCCGAACTGTTCACCAACGGTTCGGGATGGCAGGGCGACAACGAGTTCGTATTGATGGGACATAGTGCTGATGGTGACACCATCTTCCTCAAGTCTGTACGTGCCCAACGTCCTTGTTATTTGGTTAAGAATACCATGGAATGGGATGAATACTTTGGTAAGCTGAATAGTGTAATCAAAAGCATCGACAATCCCGATGTGGCCAACAGCTACTTCCGCGACCTTCTCATTGCCGGTCAGGAGCCGGCCGTAATGACAGGCTTTAATATGACGACCCGCATGGGTGTCATCTATCGTAATCAGGATGGCCGTATGCATGCCGATTCATGCCAAATGCTGTTTACTCCCGAAGGAATAAAACTGAAGCGTCCTTTGCGTGTGGGCGACGTTCGCATTACCCATTTTGCTTATAATGGAGGCAACGAATTACTTGTGAATGGTGAAGCCGGTTCAATACTTAAGGTGGCCGAGGGGGGACGTCCGCAGATGTCATTCGCTGTGCGCGACAAAGTGTTCCTTGGTTCATACGAAATGGAGATGGACGGTGTCACCGTAGAGGAGACTGACCTTTATTTCATCGACACCAATCCTGTTGGAAGCGATGACGAGTGGGCTACCCTTTACGACCATTTGCAGAGTTACCTCTATATGGTGCTTATTCCCGATGATAATGGAAACTATTATGTTGACCTCTACGATCAGATAACCGATGCCAATGGTCAGTCCAACGTCGCTTTGGCACGTTGTGGATTCAGCCATCAATGGTCGTTTACGGTCGAGGATGAAATCACTTTCCGTGGTGTCGCTTCCAATAACATGACTTTCTTTGGTACGGATACCGAGACGGGTGACTATGAACAGAACACCCCCTTGGCACTTACTTTGGCCGACAACGTGCGCAAGCCCTACGCGGCTTACCTGCAAAGTCTCTTTGGGGCTTCCAGTCGCGACCGCATCAACTGCGTGGTAGTTCCCTCGCCCGACGAACAGTACTTTTATTTCGTCAACAAGGCCGACGGTTCTTACCTCCGCATTATGAAAATGTATTAAATCAATCACTATTAGGTAAATAAAAAACGAGTATTTGTATGTTTAAGAAAACATGGATGGTAGCTGCAGGTTTCAGTCTGATGGCTACAACTGTATGGGCACAGATGCCGCAAGTGGCAGTGCCGTCACAAAAGATGGCTCCCGTAAAAGTGTCGATGGAGCAATTGAAAGGTAACCTTGAATCTGTGAAGATGCAGCGTCCTTCAATGAAGATGAACAATGTGAACCTCTCTTCCAAGGCCATGAAGCCCATGACAGGCATCATTCCTGGAACGAAGAAGATGATGACTCGTGCCGGAGCTTTCGGTGCTTACTATGAAATTCCGGAGGGTATCTATAACATCAAGTCTGGCTTCCAGTATATGGAGGGAGTCTATTCACGTCATGGTATCTTGGCTCCTATCTATCAGGATATTGTTTATAAGAATGCATCAACCGGTGCGGCCAATATCGACTGGTACATAAATGGAACCTTGGTGTATGAGGACTCCATTGTTGTAACTTACGTTCCCGGAGGCGAAACATTCTATTCTCCCATGCCGGAGTTGACAGCTTACGCTTCGACTGGTCAGGACTCAATTTATCAGTACGGCTACGCCTTGGACTATGAGACGGGCGAATACACCGAAGGACAGGCTGTGAACGTTGGTTTCGGTTATGTGCACAACTTGGATGTGGGTGCCGAAAGTTTCTATCACACCTACATGAATACCATGAACGGTTACTGGACTCAGATGCTTTTCGGATATCACGAGGAGAATAAGGCCGACTATTTTGAGATTTTCGATAAACCTTATCATCCTGTGGTTTTGAACTCTTTGTTCACTTACGTGGCTACTCCTGTAGGACAGAGCATTGCTAATTCTGAGTTCTCCATGTATGTAATGGAGTTCGACGAAACCCAGCAAGCATGGAAAAAGGCTTCAGAAAAGGTGAATGCCAAGCCTGCCGGCAAGTTGGGCTCTATGGAGGAGTGCGACGTATGGAGTCTGGAGATTTATTTTGAAAAACCATTGCTCATCGACGAGCAGTTTGCCCTTGTGTTGAGTGGTCCTCAGGATGGCAGTACTTATTGGGCATTCATGTATCAGGACAATCGCGACCTCTATTCGGGTAAGGTCACTGCCGGATACATTCCTCAGACCGGTGACTATGCTGGTTATCTGATGCCTTATGCCATGCTGCCCGATGGTGCTACTGAGCCTATCGCTTATCCTGCTTCTATTGACCTCGCTCTTCAGGTGTTCATGCCTTATAACATGGCTTTCGACCCTACGACCTATGACTTTGTCAATTATGGTGGTTACACCGAAATTGGTGCAGAGGGCTTGAATGCTCCGACTCTTTTGTGGAACTGGGAGGCATACATCATGGGTTCTCTGTCAAGCATGAGCATTACCTCCAATGTTGATTGGTTGCGTGCAGAAATTACCAGAAAGGCTTCTGACGATTATTTCCTCAGCGACGTGACTATCATTGTCGACCCGCTTCCCGAGAGTGTGGCCGGACGTCGTGGTGTGCTCACCTTCACCGATGGCCAGGGCTACCAGTCAACTTGGACTTTCGTTCAGGGCGATGCTGCTGCCGGAATCGACAAGGTGGTTGCCGGACAGGAAGGTATCGACCCCAATGCTCCCATCTATGACTTGACGGGTCGTCAGGTAAGTAATCCTGTGAAGGGAATCTACTTGCAGAACGGACGTAAATTTGTGGTAGAGTAATAACAAACCCGATACGGAACGAAAAAGAGTGTGTCAGCAGTCTGACACACTCTTTTTTTTGTACTTGCAGACAGCGTCCGATTGGGGGCGTCCGGGGTGGAAAAAAATCTGTCTGAGCAGAAGAAAATTCTATCAGGTGTCCGAGGAAATTCTGTCAGCTGATAAACGGGAGTCGGACACCTGATAGATTTTGGGGAGACACCTGTCCGGCTCAGGGCTGTGTCACTCCCTCGATGAATTGTTCCAGAAAGATGTGTTCGCCATCATAGACGGCGTAGGAGAAGCTGTTGATCCAGTCGCCCAAGATGAGGATGCGGCTCTCGCGTGCCAGCATCAGGTCCAGCTCGATATGGCGATGCCCGAAGATGAAGAAGTTTATTTCGGGATGGTTCTTCAGATAGTCTTTGGCATAGAGCACCAGCCCCTCTTTGTCCTCGCCTTGGTAGGGCGGCTCCTTCCCTTCCACCCGTTTCAGACGGCTGTGTTTGGCCCACTCCAGTCCGAAATCGACACTCCAGCGCGGATGCAGGGTGGAGAAGAGGCGTTGCAGCGTATGGCTGTGAAAGATGGTCTGTATCAGGCGCACCTTCCAATGGCGGTCGGCATAGTCCAACCCGTCGCCATGGGCCATGTAGAACACCTTGCCTCCGATTTCGCAGGTCTGTGGCTCGCGGTGCAGAATCACTCCACACTCCTTTTCCAGGTAGTCGCCGCACCACATGTCGTGGTTACCCACAAAGTAGTGCACCTCCACGCCCATGTCGGTCAGTTCTGAAATCTTTCCCAAGAAGCGTGTGTAGCCCTTGGGCACCACCAGCTTGAACTCGTACCAGAAGTCAAACATGTCGCCCAACAAGTAAATGGCCTCGGCCTTGTGCTTCACACTGTCGAGAAAGTTCACCAGCCGGCGTTCGTGGGTGCGGCTGTGTTCGATGGCCCGCGAGCCCAAGTGGGCATCGGACAGGAAATAGATATTCTTCATACGCACTACAAAAATCCCAGTTCCAACTTGGCCTCTTCGCTCATCATGTCCTTGTCCCATTCTGGTTCGAACACCAGGTTGACGTTGGCCGTGTTCACTCCTTCGACCGATTCCACCTTCTGCCGCACGTCCTCCATGATGAAGTCGGCCGCCGGACAGTTGGGGGCTGTCAGGGTCATATCTATCAGCACAATGCCGTTCTCTTCCACTTCTATTTTGTAAATCAGCCCGAGGTCATAGACGTTGACGGGGATTTCGGGGTCGAAAACGGTTTTCAGCATCTCGATGATGCGTTCTTCTATCGCGAATTTGTCTGCACTCATGTCTCTTCTGTTAATAATTAAGAGCAAAGATACAACAAAGTGGAAAATAAGCACTGCCAACTGACGTTTTTTTTCTACCTTTGCCCAAAATAGCAGCATAAACAACGTCTTTAAGAAAGAAAAAAGTATGAAACGTATTCCCATTATAGCCTTTTTGGCTCTTTTGACTCATGTCGTACAGGCTCAGCCGGCCCCCTTCTTCGACCGCACCGAGGCCGACCTTGGCACCATCCTCTGGAAAGAGCCGGCCACGGCCACATTTTCTATTGCCAACCGGGGCGACAGGCCGCTGGTCATCTCCTACGTGGGCACCGATTGCGGTTGTACCGTGGCTCGGTGGACCGAGACACCTATTGAGCCGGGAAAGAGCGGCGAAGTGACGGCCACGTTCGATGCCGGTATGCTCGGCCGTTTCCAGAAGACGGTAGGCATATATACCAACGCCGACGAAGCGCCCTATTACCTGACTCTTCGGGGACATGTGGTGAGCCGCCTGGACGATTATGACGAGACGCATCCCTATCAGATGGGAAACATCCGGCTGGACCGCAACGTCGTGGACTTTTCCGATGCCTACAAGGGGGAACGTCCCACGGTTGAAATAAAGATTGTCAATACCGGCGATGCACCCTATGCACCCGTGGTGATGCACTTGCCCCCTTACATCACCCTTAATGCCCTGCCCGACACGTTGCGTCGCAAACAGGCCGGTACGCTATGCCTTACATTAGAGACCGACAAACTCCCTCATTTGGGGTTGACACAGTCCTCGGTCTATCTTTACCGTCACATGGGCGACAAGGTGTCCGAGGAGAACGAGATTGCCGTGTCGGCCACCCTGCTTCCCGACTTCTCTAACCTGACCGCCGCCGAGCGGGCACGTGCTCCGCAGGCTGTGCTTTCGGCTACGGACATCGACTTCGGCCCGTTTGGAACCAAGAAGAAGATGAGCCGCACACTGACCCTGACCAACACGGGCAAGTCGGTGCTGAAGATACAGGAACTGCAGGTGTCCAATCCCGCGCTGAGCGTCACACTCAGAAAGAGTACGCTTGTACCCGGAGCACACACCAAACTGAAGGTGACGGCCACGGCTAAATACCTGAAAAAAAGTCCGGCAGAGGCCCGTGTCCTCCTTATTACCAACGACCCGGAGCATCCGAAGTTAGAGATTGACATCCCGCTGAGCCGATAAACAGACAACAGAGAATCCCTATACCTTATTATATAACAGACCGCATTATGGAACATCCCGAAAACAGTGAAGAATACAAGGGCCTGACCGTGAACAAAGGCATCGAACAGCCCTCGACCATCAATCCCTACCGCAAGTTCCAGCGCAAGCCCCGTCGCCAGCTCCTCAGCGTGGGCGACTATGTGGAGGGCATTCTCAAGGGTAACACCACCCTGCTCAGTCAGGCCGTCACTCTGGTGGAGAGTACGTTGCCCGAGCATCAGACCATTGCCCAAGAGGTGATAGAGAAGTGCCTGCCCTACGCCGGCCGTTCGGTACGCATTGGCATCAGCGGTGTGCCCGGTGCCGGAAAGAGTACCTCCATCGATGCCTTCGGCCTTCACGTGTTGGAGCGTGGCGGCAAGCTGGCCGTGCTGGCCATCGACCCCAGCAGCGAACGCAGCAAAGGCAGCATCTTAGGCGACAAGACCCGCATGGAGAAACTGAGCGTCCACCCCGATTCGTTCATCCGTCCCAGCCCATCGGCCGGCTCCCTCGGCGGCGTGGCACGCAAGACGCGCGAGACCATCATCCTGTGCGAAGCGGCCGGCTTCGACAAGATATTTGTGGAGACCGTGGGAGTGGGGCAGAGCGAAACGGCCGTACATTCCATGGTCGATTTCTTCCTGCTCATCCAACTGGCAGGCACGGGCGACGAACTGCAGGGCATCAAGCGCGGTATCATGGAGATGGCCGACGGCATCGTCATCAACAAGGCCGACGGCAACAACATCGAGAAAGCCAACCTGGCCGCCGCCCACTTCCGCAACGCCCTGCATCTGTTCCCCGCTCCCGAGAGCGGATGGACACCCCGCGTGCTCACCTACTCGGGCTTCTACGGGTTGGGCATCAAGGAGATATGGGACATGGTCTATGAGTACATCGACTTTGTCAAAGCCAACGGCTACTTCCAATACCGCCGCAACGAGCAGGCCAAATACTGGATGTACGAGAGCATCAACGAACAGCTTCGCAACAGTTTCTACCAGAACCCCACCATCGCCTCCATGCTCAGACAGAAGGAGAGCGAAGTGCTGGGCGGAACACTCACTTCGTTCACCGCCGCCCACCAACTGTTGGAAACCTATTTCAAGGAGACCCTCTCCCGCTGACCGTCGGCATCTTTTAATTGTTTTTGCAAGAAAATATCAAACGTATATGAAACCGAGACTGACGTTACGCATTCTCTCATTTCAGAAAAATTAGAACCATGAGAAAGAAAAGCATCCTATGGGCGGCACTGATGGTGGCCGCATTGCTGTGTGCTTGCAATCAAGCGCAGAGGGTGGTGGACTTTCCCCTTGTGGGGACGGCCAATACCACCAGTATTGTAATTGAACGGGTGGAACGTACGGACACGGCAACCCTGCTGACCGTACGCGGATTCAACTATCCGGGGTATTGGATAAGGATTAGCCCTGACACTCGTCTGGTGGCTGATGGCAAGGAGTACAGACTGACGGGCAGTCGGGATGTCGTTATCGGCGAGAAACTCACGATGCCCGGGGACGGTGACTCCTGTTTCACGCTGATATGCGAACCGTTGCCCATGAGCTGCAAATCGTTTGACTATATCGAGGGGGATGCCGAAGGGGACTGGCGGCTCTACGACATCGACCTGACGGGAAAAACGGGCGAGGAATACCCTGCCGGCCTGCCGCGCAAACTGCAAAAGGTGCCCGACACGGACGATAAGCCCACTCCCGAATATGCCTACGCCATGGGTGAGACCACCATCAACGTGCATCTGATGGGCTATCGCAAGGGGTGCTACGAAAATATGTTGTTTGCCGTCAACACGACTTTTGAAGGACAGCAACAGGTGACGGTGAAGATTGATTCTCTGACGGGGGAAGGTACGGCCAAGTTTGTCCAATACGGCACCTGTGCACTGTGTCCTATTATCAATAATAAAGGGTATGGAGAGTTTCTTGCTGCACCGGGCGAAACAGTGAATCTTTATATCAATCTTGCTTACCTCAATCGGACTGCACGATTCAAATACAGGGAGGTAAGCGATGGGAAAGTGATGCCGCCATCCATCAAACCTTGTTGGACAAAGGGAAGTGTGTACGACGCACTGAACAACCTGCCACCTATGAATTGGGCTTACATTATCCCCGACTCGATAAATCCGGGAATAGGAATCCGCTACACCATGACGGCGGACGAACTCTATACTCATCTCACAGAGCGGTATCAGACTCTCTGCAAATACATCGATACACAAGATGTTAACCCCTGGAGCAAAGAGACATACAAGGCCGGCTGGCAGGGACGACTTTTCTATAACCTTGCGATTGACTGCCGGGGCTTTGAAAGGCGCCCCAATAATCTTCCTGCCGGTTACAGGCGCGACCCCATCTTGCCCAAGCACATCGACAGCTTGTTTGCCCGTACGGATTTGGATAACCCGTGGTTGTTGCTTGCCAACAAAAACGCATACCTGATAGAGGCCGCGACGAAGATGACTCCCGAAAAACGTAACGATATGCTTACCCAATGGATAACCGCCTCTGATGCCGTGAAGCAGGCATACAAGGGCGAACTTTCCGACAGTGTGCTGAGCCTGATGCGTTCGTGGGAGAACCCCTTCTATGCCGACATGTGTGCCGACATACAGAAACGTACACAAAAGGCGATAGAAGAGAGCGCCAAGGATATAGAAAACATTGAGGACATTGCCCCCGAAGCCCTTTTCCAAACTATCATCGCCCCGCATAAGGGCAAAGTGGTGTTGGTGGACTTTTGGAACACTTGGTGCGGTCCTTGCCGCAATGCCATCAAAGCTATCGAGCCGCACAAGTCGGGACAGTTGGCTAACAACGACCTCGTGTGGATATACATTGCCAACGAGACCTCGCCCATCAAGACCTATGCCGATATGATTCCCGACATCAAGGGAATCCACTACCGCGTGAACGATGCCCAATGGCGTTACCTGACGGGCAAAATGTTCGACATCGACGGCATTCCCTCTTACGTTCTTGTCAACAAGGAGGGCAGTTACAAACTTCGCAACGACCTCCGCGACCACTCCAAGATGGTGAAGACTCTCAAGGAGATGGTGAAGAACTGATTTCGGGAACAATTGATAAAAAGGGGGAGAAAACGTTGGATTGCATCAGCAAAAAACAGCGTTTTCTCCCCTTTTTACATCTTTTAACTGGAAATATTCGTTCAATAACTGGATTATTTCGTTTCTTTGCATCCGAATAATCGTTTTAATCCAAAAAGAAGAGAAAACAATGAAACATCTGACTCGGAAAGAAGAAGAAATCATGAACCTGTTCTGGGAACATGGTTCTATGTTTGTGAAAGAGATGGTAGAACTCTACGATGACCCGAAGCCGCACGTCAACACCGTTTCCACCTATGTGCGCATGTTGGAGGAGAGAGGTTACGTCGGTCACCGTTCGTTCGGCGGTTCTCACCAATACTTCCCCGCCGTCAGCCGCGAGGAGTTCCACAAGCGTACTGTGCGCAACGTCATCAGCAAGTACTTCAACAACTCCTACATGGGCTTGGTATCTTCCCTCGTGAAGGAGGAGGAGATTTCTCTCGACGAGCTGAAGGACCTGATACGCCAGGTAGAAGAGGCCCCTTCCAATTCCCCCAAAGGGGAAAAGGCCCAAGAACAGTAAATGAGAATTAGTAACAATAAAAAATGTATCATTCCTCATTCCCTCCCTTTGGGGGAGGGTTAGGGAGAGGCTTTTTTAACTTATGACCACCTTTTTCCTATACCTGATGAAGTCGGTGCTCTGCCTGGCGCTGTTCTATCCATTCTATATGGTGCTGCTCAGCCGCGAGACCTTTCACCGCTTCAACCGCATGGCGCTCATCAGCATCCTGTTGGCATCGGCAGTCATTCCGGCTTGCCGCATCACCACCGAGGAACCCCTGCTGCTGAGCCAGCTCTACCAGCGGTGGGAACATTGGTTGACGGGGCAAGAGGCAGAAACGACCGCCACCGTGGCCGATATGGAATGGGCCGACATGGACTTTGCCGCCATGGCTGTTGCTGAAGACGACCTGTTAGAGGTCGCTCCGGCCTTCTCGCTCGGCGACTTCCTGAGCAACAATTGGGGCGACCTGCTCTTCCTGCTCTACGTTGCCGGCATCCTGTTCCTGCTTGTCCGCCACGCCGCTTCGCTCGTCCGCCTGTTCGGCCTGCTCAGGATGGGACGGATGTTGAGCCTCGGCGATGGTACCCGCCTCTATCTCCACCCACGGTCGGACATTGCTCCCTTCAGCTGGATGAAGTACATTGTCATCTCCGAGGCGGACTACGAAGAGAACGGCCGCCAGATTGTGGCTCACGAACAGGCCCACATCAGCAACGGCCACTCGTGGGACCTCCTGTTGGTGGAGCTGTGCCTGTTAGTCCAATGGTTCAATCCCGCGGCTTGGCTGCTCCGTCAGGAGTTGCAGAACATCCACGAGTACGAAGCCGACGACACCGTGCTCCGCCGGGGAATCAATGCAAAGGAATACCAATTATTGATTATAAAAAAGGCTGTCGGCGCAAGGCTCTACTCTCTTGCCAACAGCCTTAATCACAGTTCATTGAAAAAACGTTTAACTATGATGATGAAAGAAAAGTCACATCCATGGGCGCGGTTGAAGTACCTCTATGTACTCCCGCTGGCCGCTATCTCTATGGTAGCATTTGCCCACACTGAAGCCGCGAATAACAGTAACGGCGTTTCAGAGGCCAAAGTTACAG
>CAZDAN010000020.1:0-18130 GCA_964503565.1 uncultured Bacteroides sp. | reverse complement strand
CACAGGTAGTTGCAGCAGTTGCAGTTTAGGGGTACTTCGTCGAATGCTTACGATTTACTACAACACTTTGTCCAACCAATCGGCCACTTCCTTCTGAATCTCCTTGCTACAGAAGTGAGGAAGATCCCAAAGTTTGGTCACCAACTTGTCTGAAGCATTCTGACTTTCATAGACACTGCGTATCTGACCGTATGCCTTCTCCACAGCAATGGGCGGGAAGAGTTTGTCATGATGCCCGTTGAAGAAAAGCATGGGTTTGGGACAAGCAATGGAGGCGATGTGCGGATAATCCATGTATTGGCGCACCATGGGCAGGGTGTTGGCAAAGTCGGAGCCACCTTTTCCCTTGCGGTACTCCCAATGAAGCTGATAGTCGGTAGTGGTCATCCAACAAACGGCAGCACCAGCCTTCACACGATCGGTAAAGGCGGTAAGCATCCATGTGCGATAAGCTCCCATGGAGAATCCCATAGCACCTATGCGCTCGGCATCCACTTCGGGCAACGAAGCAAGAAACTCCGCCGAATAGGCATCCTCAAAAGTGGTGGAGCCACTCCATGAACGTCCCAATTGTTGGAATACACAGGCTATCACTTGTTGTCCTTCGTAATCGGCCCCCTCCTTGCGTCCGCGCTCACCCCAAAAGAGAGCATCAAGGCAAAGCACTACGTAGCCACGACTGGCCAAGTAGTCTCCCACATACTGGTCATCATAACATCCGTGTGCCCACTCATCAGCATCTTTCATTACTAACGAATCCACACCGAAGGGGCGCACCATCTTCTCCTTACCGATGGTGAAATGTGCGCCATGGTCGTGCATCAGCACTACGGCCGGATGAGGCCCCTCCCCATCGGGCACACACAAGTAGGCCGGCACACGGGAGTAGGCAGTCAGGTTGAACTTTATCTTCTTTACTTCATAGCCCTGACGCTTCTCCGTAGCCACCACCTCCATATCCCACTTTTCGGAAGGACGCGGAGGCATCATCATACATTCCTCCAACTTGGCACGTGCGGCCTTGCGCCACTTCTTGAAACTACGCATCCCGCTATTCTCCCAAGCCAAAGGATAGGTGAGTTCCTCTTTCAGTTGGTCAAGAAAGACGGGCATGTCGTTCTTCAGTTCATACACTTCGTTCGGACGTGGTTTGGCCTTCTTCTTTTGGGCAAAGGCGGGCGTGTTTCCACACAAGGTAAAAGCACAAAGGGCGAGGGTGATGAGGGCAGATTTTGTTTTCATACGCATGTTATCAGTTTTTATGTCGGTTTTTATAAATCTCTTTTCGGTTTGACCCCATTTGCAGCGTCTTTTTGCTGAGGCCGGCGGGCAAAGTGGGTGCTTTCACTCCCTCCGCCAAAGTGAGAGGGGCCGTTTCCACATGCGCTTCGTCCCACAGGCCGGCATCGATGAAGCTCTGCAACAGAGTGGTCCCCCCCTCTACCAGCAGCGATTGTATGCGCCGGGCGTACAGCTCGGCAAGCAGTTGGGGAAGAATGTCCTTTGAAAAGTCAAGTGTGACGTACTCTACGTTAGGGAGGGAGGGCACGTCAGCACATCCCGTAATGACAAGGGTCGGTTGGCTCCCGTCGAACAGGCGGAGCGTTTTGGGCAAAGAAAGTTCGCGGTCGATGACGATTCGCAAGGGCGACTTGCCCGGCCAATGGCGCACGGTGAGCGAAGGATTGTCCAACAGAGCGGTGCGGCGTCCCACCATGATGGCCTGCACGTCGGCACGTTGGCGGTGCACCAACATGGCGGTGTGGCGGGTCGAGAAGGTGACGGGCGCCTCGTCGGGCGAGGTGCGCAAGCGGTCAATGAATCCGTCGGCGGATTGTGCCCATTTCAGGATGACGTAAGGCCGCTTCCCGGTGTGACAGATGATGAAGCGGTGGTTCAGTGCCAGGCACTCCTGCTCGAGCACTCCCACGGTGACGTCGATGCCCGCCTCGCGCAACTTGCGGATGCCTCGTCCGGCCACTTCGGAGAAAGGGTCGACGCATCCCACCACCACGCGGGGGATGCCGCGAGCAATGATAAGGTCGGCACACGGAGGGGTTTTCCCGTAGTGTGAACACGGCTCAAGGCTGACGTATATCGAAGCCTGAGCTAAGAGGGGTTCATCCCAAGGCTGAACCGAGTTTATCGCATTCACCTCGGCATGTGCCTCGCCACAACGGATGTGGTAGCCCTCGCCAATGATGCGTCCGTCGGCCACAATCACTGCGCCCACCATGGGGTTTGGCGCTGCGCCCGCCCGTCCGCATCGGGCCAGTTGCAGGCATCGTGCCATGTATTTTTCGTCGTCATTCATCGTGCGATTCATTTTTTATGTTTACCTTTGCGCGGGATTTATGATTTATAGTAGCTATAGTGACTATAGGGACTATAGGAACCACAATAGGAACTGCTCAAACCGCGCAATTATGTCCAGTCGTTTTGCCATCCTCCGCACCGCTTTGCAGGCCTGCTACCCCGCAGGTGAGGCGTCGGCCATTGCCCGATGGGTGCTGACCGAAGGCTTCGGCATCAGCCAGACGGACATTTACATGGGCAAAGATATACAATTCTCGCAAGATGACGAGCAGAAATTCGAAAATATTCTCCAACGCTTGCGTAATTATGAGCCTGTGCAGTATGTTTTGGGCCATGCTTGGTTCTGCGGATGCCGCTTTGGCGTGGCTCCGGGCGTGTTGATTCCCCGTCCCGAAACGGAGGAACTGATGGAACTTATTCTTCAGGATTATCCCACGCCTCCCCATCGGGTGCTCGACATCGGCACGGGCAGCGGATGCATCCCCATCACCCTGTCCGCCCATTGGAGGACGAGCCACGTCGAAGGGTGGGACATTTCGCCCGAAGCGCTGGCGATAGCCCAACGGAACAACGAGGCACACGCCACGCAGGTGCGCTTTGCTATTCACGACATCCTTTCTCCCGCCCCGCTCTCTCGTGAGGAGGGATTCGACCTCATTGTCAGCAATCCGCCCTACATCAAACAATGCGAACGCACACGGATGGAGCGCAACGTGCTCGATTGGGAACCCGAGCTGGCCCTGTTTGTACCCGATGATGACCCCCTACTCTTCTACCGTACCATCGTACGTCGTGCGTCAGACGGCTTGCTGAATCCGGGCGGAAGCCTCTACTTCGAAATCAATCGCGAACATGGTGCCACCACCGCCGCTTTGTTGAAAGCGGCGGGCTTCACCCATGTGCAACTGCTGAAAGACCTTTCGGGAAATGAAAGGTTTGTGAAAGGAAAAAAGCGAAAATAATGCCCTAATTCTTTGAAGATTCAACTTCTTTCCCTATTTTTGCACCCATATATCCTAAGAACAAATCGTTATATGAAAACATTAGAGAAGCTTTTCGCTGAAAAACTGTTGAAAATCAAAGCCATCAAACTGCAGCCCGCCAATCCGTTCACATGGGCTTCGGGATGGAAGTCTCCGTTCTATTGTGACAACCGCAAGACCTTGTCTTATCCTGCGTTGCGCAATTTTGTGAAGTTGGAAATCGCCCGCCTCATTCAAGAGCAATTCGGCGAAGTGGATGCCATTGCCGGTGTGGCCACAGGCGCCATTCCTCAGGGAGCCTTGGTAGCCGATGCGCTGAACCTGCCTTTCGTGTATGTACGCTCAACCCCGAAGGACCACGGTTTGGAGAACCTCATCGAAGGCGAACTTCGTCCGGGCATGAAGGTGGTGGTTATCGAAGACCTCATCTCTACCGGCGGTAGCAGCCTGAAAGCTGTTGAGGCTATCCGTCGCGACGGATGCGAAGTAATCGGCATGGTGGCATCGTACACCTACGGATTCCCCGTAGCCATCGAAGCATTCAAGAATGCCAAGGTGAAGCTGGTGACACTCACCAACTACGAAGCCGTACTCGACGTAGCCCTGAAGACCGGATACATCAGCGAACAGGATGTGCCCGTGTTGGACACATGGAGAAAAGACCCCGCCCATTGGGAAGGATAATCATTTAGTAACAAAGCTACGAGCTACAAGCTGCGAGTGCCCTATCCGCCACCTTATATATATGAATAGGTAGGAAGTGCCTCGTGGTTTGTAGCTCGTAGCTCATAATTCTTGATAATGACAACATTTGAAAGCAGCATCAAAGTAATCCCCTTCAGCCAAGAAGCGGTTTACTCCAAAATCTCTGACCTCAACAATCTGGAGCAGGTCAAAGACCGCATTCCCCAAGACAAGATTCAAAACTTCGAGTTCGACGCCGACTCCATCAATTTCACCGTCTCCCCCATGGGCAACGTCTGCCTGCGCATCATCGAGCGCGAGCCATGCAAACTGGTGAAGTTCGAGACGGCCAGTTCGCCCCTGCCCTTCAACCTGTGGATTCAGCTGGTGCCCACCAGCGAGGAGCAGTGCAAGATGAAGATTACCGTCAAGGCCGAACTCAACCCTTTCATCAAAGGTATGGTATCAAAGCCCCTGCAGGAGGGATTGGAAAAGATGGCCGAGATGATAGCACAGATTCCGTTTAAATAGTATTTCGAAAAAGACATGGCTCAAAAACTCTGGGAAAAGAACGTACAAGTAAACGAAGAGATTGAACGGTTCACCGTCGGCCGCGACCGCGAGATGGACCTCTATCTGGCCAAGCACGACGTACTTGGCTCTATGGCGCACATCACCATGCTGGAGAGCATCGGCCTGCTGACGGCCGACGAGCTGAAGGTGTTGCTGGCCGAATTGAAGAACATCCATGCTATTGCCGAACGCGGCGAATTCGTTATTGAAGAGGGCGTGGAGGACGTGCACTCACAAGTGGAACTCATGCTCACCCGCAAATTGGGCGACGTGGGCAAGAAGATACATAGCGGACGCTCGCGCAACGACCAGGTGTTGCTCGACCTCAAGCTGTTCACCCGTGCCCAGCTGCGCGAGATTACCGAGGAGGTGGAGATTCTTTTCCGTGAACTCATGGCACAAAGCAACCGCTACAAGCATGTGCTGATGCCCGGCTACACCCACCTGCAGATTGCCATGCCTTCGTCGTTCGGCCTCTGGTTTGGTGCCTACGCCGAGAGCTTGGTGGACGACCTCACCTTCCTGCAGGCCGCCTACCGCGTGTGCAACCGCAATCCCCTTGGCTCCGCTGCCGGCTACGGCTCGTCGTTCCCCCTCGACCGCGAAATGACCACCCGTCTGCTCGGCTTCGACTCGATGAACTACAACGTCGTCTATGCCCAGATGGGACGTGGAAAGATGGAGCGTAACGTGGCCTTTGCCCTCGCCTCCATAGCCGGCACCATCGGCAAGTTGGCTTTCGATGCCTGCATGTTCAACAGCCAGAACTTCGGCTTCGTGAAGCTGCCCGACGAGTGCACCACCGGCTCCAGCATCATGCCCCACAAGAAGAACCCCGACGTGTTTGAGCTGACCCGCGCCAAGTGCAACAAGATTCAGAGCCTGCCCCAGCAAATCATGATGATTGCCAACAACCTGCCCTCGGGCTACTTCCGCGACCTGCAGATTATCAAGGAGGTGTTCCTCCCCGCTTTCGAGGAGTTGAAGGACTGCCTGCGCATGACGGCCTACATCATCAACCGCATCAAGGTGAACGAGCACATCCTCGACGACGACCGCTACCTCTACATGTTCAGTGTCGAAGAGGTGAACCGCCTGGCCGCCGAAGGAATGCCCTTCCGCGATGCCTACAAGAAGGTGGGACTCGACATCGAAGCCGGCAACTTTGCCCACAACAAGCAGGTGAACCACACCCACGCCGGCAGCATCGGCAACCTTTGCAACGACCGCATCGAAGTGCTGATGAATCAGGTCATCGCCGGATTCAACTTCACCAACGTGGAGAAGGCCGAAAAGGAGCTTCTGGCCACCGGTGAACGATAAGGATACAGCTTAGTCAAACATTCTTTAGGCACGGACTTCACGAATTGCGCGGATAATAGAATATCGCATAATCTGTGAAGTCCGTGCCTAAACTTTTAAGAAATAGAATGTATCAGTTGTGATAGAGTAAGCTATGACAAGCATCTATCACATATGCAACAGTTTCACCCGTCTCTTCGATGAGAAAAATTTGATATGCAAAATGAAAATCTTCTGCAATGAACTCGCGATATCCTGCATCAATCCACGAACGTTTATAACGAGCCTTTGGATAAATGTAAGCATAATCTTCCAATGAACGAATAGCCGCATACAACCGTTCCTTTTTAGCTTGTACAACAGTTTCATCCAATGTAGGGTGGAAAAGCCACTGATACCCTTTCTTTTTTATAATTCGAATAGGATTCACTTACTCAGATCGATGGTTGTCCACTCTTCGCTGGGGCAGTTTTTTAGTGAACCAAAGGATGACATTCTATTATACAGATGATTGTTTTTATCTCTCTTCCCAACGTCGGAGCCAAGGTCCGCCAATCATGCAGGCGATTCCTAAAATTATGAAAGGAATGCTGAGCCATTGTCCCATGTCAAGCATCATGTTTTGCTCGAAGTCAACTTGTACCTCTTTGCAGAACTCAACGAAGAAACGGAATGTGAAAATGGTGACCAGACAGTATCCGAAGAAAAATCCGGTACCTACGCGTGAAGTGCGTTTGCGGTAGATAATCCATCCAATGATGAAAAAGATGAGGTAAGCAATGGCTTCATAGAGTTGGGCCGGATGGCGGGCAAAGTCTTCACCGTTTCTGACAAAAATGAATCCCCAAGGAGCATCGGTGGCCTTGCCTACAATTTCGCTGTTCATCAAGTTTCCAAGGCGTATCATACAAGCGGTGATAGGGGTAGCAATGGCAATGTTGTCTAAAACGCGCAAAATGTTTACCTTTGTTTTGCGTACATACAGCCACAGGGCAATCATCAATCCCAATGTGCCACCATGGCTGGCCAGTCCTTGATAGCCTACCATCTTCCATCCATTGGCCGTTTCGCGAATGGGAAGCAGCATTTCGATGGGGTGGCTCAAATAGAAGGCCGGTTCGTAGAATAGACAATGTCCCAATCGGGCACCGATGAGTATTCCGAAGAAACAATAGATAGCCAATGGGTCGAACTTTTCTTCAGGGATGCGTTGTTCTTTATAAAGGCGTTGTACGATGAGGTAGGCCAATACCAAACCGACAATCCAACAAAGGGAATAATATCTTAGGGGAAAATTGCCAATGCTGAACAATTCCAATGACGGATTCCAAATGATGCTTAGTAACATGGTTTTAAGAATTGACAAGTTGATAGGTTAGAAGTTGGCGAGAATTAAAGGAATAAACTCGCCAACTTGTAAATTGTTTCTTTCAGGTCAGACGTTGAACCGGAAGTGCATAATATCACCGTCTTGCACTACATATTCTTTGCCTTCGACACCCATCTTGCCGGCTTCTTTAACGGCAGCTTCGGAGCCATACTTGATGTAGTCATCGTATTTGATGACTTCGGCACGGATGAATCCTTTTTCAAAATCGGTGTGGATAACGCCTGCACATTGTGGAGCCTTCCATCCTTTGCGGTAAGTCCAGGCCTTTACTTCCATTTCACCGGCAGTGATGAAAGTTTCCAGATTCAGCAACTTGTAAATGGCTTTGATGAGTCGGTCGCAACCAGATTCCTTCAGTCCCATGTCCTCCAAGAACATCTGCTTTTCTTCGTAACTTTCCAATTCGGCAATGTCAGCTTCGGTTTGTGCACTGATGATGAGCAGTTCGGCTTCTTCGTCCTTGATAGCTTCGCGTACAGCTTCCACGTAGGGATTTCCGTTGGCAGCACTGGTGTCATCCACATTGCAGACGTACAGAACCGGTTTGGTAGTCAGCAGAAACAGATTTTTGGCAGCAGTCTCTTCATCTTCAGTTTCAAAGGTGACGGTACGAGCCGATTTGCCTTGTAACAAAGCATCGCGGTAGCGCAACAACACATCGTATTCAATCTTTGCTTGTTTGTCACCACCTACTTTGGCTTGCTTTTCTACACGTTTGATACGGTTTTCTACAGTTTCCAAGTCCTTCAATTGCAATTCGGCGTCAATGATTTCCTTGTCGCGGACGGGATTTACCGAACCATCTACGTGCACAATATTGTCATTATCGAAGCAGCGCAACACATGGATGATGGCATCCGTTTCGCGAATGTTTCCTAAGAATTGGTTTCCCAATCCTTCGCCTTGGCTGGCTCCTTTCACCAATCCTGCAATGTCCACAATGTCGCATGTGGCGGGCACAATGCGGCCGGGATGTACCAACTCGGCCAGTTTGTTCAATCGTTCATCAGGAACTGATATCTGCCCTTGTTGTGCATCAATCGTACAGAAGGGATAGTTTGCACTTTGCGCCTTTGCGCTGGACAGACAGTTGAAAAGTGTAGATTTTCCTACATTGGGAAGGCCTACAATACCTGCTTTTAATGCCATAGTCTTATACTATTTTTCTTTATACCTTATATATATACGAGATTAAAGTGCAAAAATACGGTAAACCGAGGGATTTATCTAATTTTTCCCCATATTTCTTTGCTATATTCTGCTAACTTGATGGATTTTGTCCCATATCACATCTTCCAACGGAGTTGTAATCCGATGTCTTCGCGATGGGGCTGGTCGATAAGTTCGGTGCCACTACCTATGGTGGCGCGGTCGTAATAATGTGTGTGGGCAAACTGAAAAAGCAAGGTCAGTTGTGGATTGATTTTCCATTGGCAGGTGGCCGAGGTGTGGAATCCATGTCCGTAGTAGGAGGGAAAGGAGAATGTATGGAGAAGCCCGCGCTCATAGATGCTGATGCGGGTGTCGTAGTTATCAGTATGGAAATAGGAAAGAGTGGCATAAAGTGCCAGAGGAAGGGTGAGGGGTTGCCACGTCAGTCGTTGGGTGAGCATGGCTCCGTGGTGGGCGGCTCCTGCAAAATGCAGACGAGTGGCATTGACGAGGGTACTCCATTTCAGTTGTCCGGTGGGTGTATAGTCGTGTTGTACGAGCAGGCGGTGTTGGGTAAGCAGGGTCGGTTGGCGGGGTGTCTGTTGGGTATTGTCGCGTTCCTTCAGTTTCAAACGGTAACGCAGGGTAGTGCGGTGTTGCTCGTTGGGTGTATAGGTGAGGCGCACCATGCCTTCGCCGGCATAGGAGGAGTTACTTACCAAGTATTTCACCCAAGGGAAATAACAGAAGTCGGTATAGGCAGAAAGTTGCCAGTGTGTCCACAGAGGGGTGTCGAAGCCGAGGTAGATGCCGCTTTCGTTACGTGGAGTGTTGCTTTCACCGAACGAACTGGCATGTAGGGCTGTGTAGTGATGGGCGTAGTAACGTTGTACTAAGGTGAGGATTCGTTCGCTGGAGAATCGGAGTTGTACTTTGTTGATGGTAGCCAATGCTCCATTTTGGTCGATGGCCGTTTCTCCGGCCAAATGGAGGCGTGGATGAAGGTACATGTAGTCAATACCTATGGTGGTGAATCGACGGCCACGTGGATAGTATCGTTTATAGAGTTGTTCACCGGGGTTCAAGGGGCGGTTGAAAAAGTTATGAACAGCTGTTAAACCACCATGAAAACCTCGGTGATGAATAGTTAAGTTTCCGCCATACAGTGTATTACGTACATTCCCACGCTTGCTGTATTCGAGCGGAGTGCGGTGGAGCCCGTCAGTTTTCAACGAAGTTATTAACAGGTTATTGTCGAGTGTGGCATCTATCGTGCGGTGCGATACAAAGGCGGTGGCTTCGACCCCACTCCACAGGTTGATGGTGGCGGCTGCCCCGCGGAAAGCATTGTGTTCGCTGGTGGAGAGGTGACGCTTAATGCCGCGTGCACCCCATCCGATGGAGTTCAGGGTGGCCGTTTTTCCCAAACTGAAGCCTGTGTTGAGCACAAGACCTTGTCCGAAATGAAGACGATAGTCGCCTACGACGAGGCTCTTTAACCATTTTAAGTTGGTTAGCATCAGATGAAAACTGATGTAATCATAGCCATTGAATCCACCTTTGAAAAGGGCTTCACCAGCATCTTTTTCCACTACAAGGCCAGCGGCGAGTTTGTCGGAAAAACGGTATTGGTAGCGAAGGTTGTGATAGAAAGGTTCGCCCAAGTAGCGGCGGTTAGGGTAGCGGGCAAGGATGCTATCGGAGTAGTGTTGATAACCGGCTTTTTTATAGAGGGGAAGGCCCAAACGGGTGATGATTTCGTGTTCACCATGTTTCAATAGGTTTGCCCAAGTGAATTGCTTGTGGGCAGGTTCTTCGGTTGCTATGGGGGCAGCGTAGATAAAATGGCGCAAGAGATGACGGGTATGATAATCGATACTATCAATAAGCAATAGTTCACCCGTGCTCAGCAGGGCACCGTGGTGTTGGATATAGTGCTGTATGGCGCGGATATGAGTAGGATTAAGAAAGGGCAGACGGCTTAATTCTTCGGTGGTAGCCGTATTGATATTCAGTGGGTTGGCATGAAGATAGCTCAGCTCGTCGTAAAGCTCTTCCCAAGAGATGGTAGCTTCAGTATCGTCACTTTCTTCTAATAATTCTTCGTATATGCTTTGCCAATCATCTTGCGCATTCATTGGGATGGCAGAGAGCCATACGGTCAAAGTGAGGAAAGAAATTATGAACAGAGTTTTCAACATGTGTTTTCGGATTTCAGTTCGTTGCACAAAGTGCGTATATCTTTCTTCAGTACAGGATGTATAAAAGTGGGAGCGATTTCGCATAGAGGTTCTAAGACAAACAGACGACGGTGCATCAAGGGGTGTGGTAAAGTGAGTGTGGAGGTGTGCATTACCTGTTGGTCGTAGAAGAGGATGTCGATGTCGATAAGGCGGTCGGCATATTGGCTGTTCATGCTCTTGTGGGTGCGTCCTAAGGTACGTTCGATGCGTTGGGTTGTATTGAGTAATGCTTCAGGGGTGAGGCTTGTTTGCACTGCTACAACATTGTTCAAGAACGTGTTTTCAGAGCTGAATCCCCATGGGGCAGAAACATAAAGAGCAGATTGGGTAGTGATACTCCCAATCTGCTCTTCAATCAGTGTCATGGCCGTGTGGAGGTTCTCTTCTTTGTTGCCCAAATTGGTGCCAAGGGAGAGGTGAGCGAGGTGGTAGACCATGTTTTTTTTGTAGTTTTAATAGTGCCTATAGTTTTTAGCTATAGTACCTTTATTTTACTCTCTATTGATAATTAGCATAGCGTCGCCGTAAGTACCGAAGCGGTAACCTTCCTTGACTGCTGTCTTGTAGGCATTCATGATGAGTTCGTATCCACCAAAGGCAGCTACCATCATCAACAGAGTGGAGAGCGGAAGGTGGAAGTTGGATACCATGCTGGTGGCTACGTTGAAGTCGTAGGGGGGGAAGATAAACTTGTTTGTCCATCCCTCGTACTCTTTCAGGTTGCCATCGGTGCCGGCGGCCGTCTCCAAGGCACGCATTACGGTTGTACCAATGGCGCACACCTCGTGTTCGCTTTCCTTGGCTGCATTCACAATGTCGCAAGCTTCGCGCTCGACAAACATCTGCTCACTATCAGTTTTGTGCTTGGTCAAGTCTTCTACGTCGATGTCGCGGAAGTTGCCTAATCCGGCGTGTAGAGTGATGAAGGCACGGTCAACACCTCTGATTTCCATTCGCTTGAGCAGTTCGCGGCTAAAGTGAAGTCCGGCCGTAGGTGCGGTGACGGCTCCTTCATTGCGGGCAAAGAGTGTCTGGAAACGCTCTACGTCCTCTTCTTCCACGGGGCGATTTACGATTTCTTTTGGTAGGGGAGTTTCACCCAAGGCAAAAAGTGAGCGCTTGAACTCGTCGTGGGGACCGTCATAGAGGAAGCGTAAGGTGCGTCCGCGCGAAGTCGTGTTGTCGATGACTTCGGCTACCATGGAGTCGTCTTCACCGAAGTAGAGTTTGTTGCCTATACGGATTTTACGGGCGGGGTCGACCAGCACGTCCCACAGGCGGAACTCCTCGTTCAGCTCGCGCAAAAGGAACACTTCGATGCGGGCACCTGTCTTCTCCTTGTTGCCATAGAGGCGGGCGGGAAACACTTTGGTGTCATTGAAGACGAAGACATCTTTCTCGTCAAAATACTCCAAGATGTCCTTGAACATGCGGTGTTCTATCTTTCCGCTCTTCTTGTGTACCACCATCAAGCGTGATTCGTCGCGGTGTGTGGTGGGGTGAAGGGCAATTTGCTCCTCGGGGAGCTTGAACTTGAATTGTGATAGTTTCATACCTTATATATAATATGTTTATTGATTTATTGTCGTTTCAATTTCTTGCTCGTCCAACCATTGGGGAAAAGTTTCAAGGTCGAGACAATCCTCCAAGCGCACTTCTCCTACGCGAGTACGGCATAAGCCAATCAGGTGTGCACCGCTATCAAGGGCTTGACCGATATCGCGTGCAAGGGCGCGGATGTAGGTGCCTTTGCTACACACCACGCGTATCTTCACCACCATTTCGGCAAGGTCGCATTCGAGCAATTCTATTTCGTCGATGACGAGGGTTTTGGCCTTCAGTTCCACCTCTTCACCCTTGCGGGCCAGGTCGTAGGCGCGCTTGCCATCGACTTTGCAGGCCGAGAAGGCGGGAGGAATCTGCTCGATGGTGCCCACGAACCGCTTCAACACCTCTTCCACCAAGGGACGGGTGATGTGACCGGTAGGATAGGTGGCGTCGATTTCCTTCTCTAAATCGAACGACGGAGTGGTGGCACCCAGTTTCAGTGTGGCCACGTACTCCTTGGTGTGGTACTGAAACTCCTCGATGCGCTTGGTGGCGCGTCCGGTGCAGACAATCATCACACCTGTGGCCAGGGGGTCGAGGGTGCCGGCGTGGCCTACCTTCATCTTCTTGATGCCCAACTTGCGACACAGATGATAGCGTGCTTTGCCCACCACGGCAAACGAGGTGAGGCGCAGGGGTTTGTTGAAACAAAGTACTTCTCCTTCTATGAAATTCATCAGATAATCTCTAAACTATGACCTGTCATTAACAACACCAAAATGAGTGCACCCACGATGATGCGGTACCATCCGAAGGCTTTGAAACCATACTTGGTGACAAAACTGATGAAGAATTTGATGGCCAGCAGGGCCACGATGAAGGCTACCACATTGCCTACGATGAGGGTGGTGAGGTTGTCGGTGATAATCTCCATGCCGCCCTCCTTGATGAGCTTGTACACCTTATAGACCGTAGCACCCAGCATGGTGGGCACGGCCAGGAAGAACGAGAATTCGGCGGCGGCCTTGCGCGTCATGCGCTGAGCCATACCACCCACGATGGTGGCCATCGAGCGCGACACACCGGGTATCATGGAGATGCATTGGAAGAGGCCCACCATCAGGGCACGTTTCTCGGTAAAGGGTGTCTCCTCGCTTCCCTTGTTGAAGATGCGGTCGCAGAAGAGCATGAACACGCCACCCAGCACCAGGGTGACGGCTACCACCTCGACGCGCTCGAGCATGGCATCGATGGCGTCGCTGAAGAGCAAGCCAAAGACGGCAGCGGGCAGGAAGGCGATGAACAACTTCCAGTAGAAGTCATACTTGTGCAACAGTTTCTTGAAGGCCGAGGCGCCTTCGGGAGCCGGTGTGTGGTTCAGTTGGAAGAAGCGCTTCCAATAGAGGCACACCACCGAGAGGATGGCGCCGAACTGGATGATGAACGTGAAGGCTTTCACGAACGGGGTGCTCTCCACGCCCAACAGGTTTTGGGCGATAATCATGTGTCCGGTGGAGGAAACTGGGAGAAACTCGGTAAGTCCCTCTACGATGGCGATAATAACCGTTTGTAATATATCCATTTTTATCCGTCAGCGGGTGATTATTCCTTCACTTCGTTGGTTTCACACTTTTCGCACTTCGGCTTGCAAAGGATGCCGTAAATCATGAAAATGAATCCGAAGAAACATACGGCAGGAGCTACTTTGATACGACGCACACTGAAGATGTCCGGTTCGAAGTGAGTTTCAGTTGACCCGGGTCCACTCATGAGGATGAATCCCAAGATGATGATAGCCATGCCGATGCCCAGCAGGATGTAGTTCTTTTTGCCAAAGGCTAATGCTTTTTTGTCCATGTCTTTTTTCTTTTTTTATAGTTTCTATAGTGGTTATAGTTCCTATAGTGACAATAGTATTTATAGTCTTTATTTTATCCGTTTCTTTATCTGTACAACGTGTCGGTCTTCATGCGTAGGTAGCGGGTGATGGAGACGTAGGCACAGAGCACGGTAATGCAAATGCCGAACACCATCACCGAAGCCATCACCACGAGCATGGTGTCGGTGCTGACGATGTGTATCAGTTGTGGTTCGTATCCCACTATCCAATAGCCCCCCGTCATCAGTAATCCGTTGGCCAAGAGACCCGAGATGAGTCCTACCCAAAGGTTGCGCACCAAGAAGGGACGCCGGATAAATGCCCAATCGGCTCCCACTAATTTCATGGTGTGTATGAGGAAGCGTTTGGCGTAGATGGTCAGCCGGACGGTGTTGTTGATGAGCGAAAAGGAGATCACCGTCAGCAAAGCCGCTAATCCCAACAGTACAAAACTGATTTTCTGTACGTTGCGGTTCACCGTGTCGATGAGAGCTTCGGGATAGACGATTTCCATCACTTTGCCCCGTTGCATGATGTCCTTCTCCACCCAAGCCAAGCTGTCGGCGTTGGCGTATGTCGAGTGCAGGTTTATCTCGATGGAGGCGGTGAAAGGGTTGTAGCCGATGAACTCCTGCGGGTCGGTACCCATGGCTTCCGTCTCTTCGCGCAGGGCTTGCTCCTTGGAGATGTAAGTGGTCGATTTCACGTAAGGTTGGGCTTCCAGTGCCTTTTGAAACTTCAGGATATCGGTCTCCTTCATGTCGTCGCTCAAAAGGGCCGAAAAGCTGATGTGCTCCCTGACATATACCGACAAGTTGCCGGCCGACATTACGAAAAACACCACCATGCCCAGCAACAACAACACCATGGTAGTGCTGATGCAGGAGGTGACGAACTGCATGTCGAAGAATGAATGATGTTTACTGTTCATGGGGATATGGGCACAACACACCTAAATTTGGTGCAAAATAACAAATTATTCCCCTATTTATAGGGTTTCGTTAGGGTTATTTAACGTGTAAGGGCAAAGATTAGCTCATTTACCTGCTACTTTTCCTCTGAATGCTTGCTATATCTGAAAAGTTTGCCTATATTTGCGCAATTAAATCATATCATCGCGAAAATATGACATTTACAGAACTCAGCTGGCCCATCTTTGAGCAAGCTATTGCCGACTATCATGTGACGGACAATGTGGATACTCCTATCAATAATCCCTATCCGTTGAAGACTATTGAGTATTATCTCTATCTGAAGAATTGGATTGACACCGTCCAGTGGCATTTCGAGGACATCATCCGCGACCCGGAGATTGACCCTGCTGCTGCTCTGGTGCTGAAGCGTCGTATCGACAAGAGTAATCAGGACCGTACTGATCTGGTGGAGCTTATTGACAGCTACTTCCTCGACAAGTACAAGGGGGTTACCCCTCTGCCCGATGCCACCATCAACACCGAAAGCCCCGCTTGGGCCATTGACCGGCTTTCCATCCTGGCACTGAAGATTCATCACATGCGTCAGGAGACCGAGCGCACCGATGTGGACGACGCCCACCGCGCTGCTTGCCAGGCCAAACTGGACGTGTTGCTCGAGCAGCAGCGCGACCTCTCATCGGCCATCGACCAACTGATTGCCGACATCGAGGCTGGACGTAAGTACATGAAGGTGTACAAGCAAATGAAGATGTATAACGACCCGGCACTGAATCCGGTGCTTTACGGGGGAAAATAAATGCACTTCCTCGTCACCCGTTTTTCCGCATTTGGCGATGTGGCCATGACGGTGCCTGTCCTTTGGACGGTGGCTCACCGTTATCCTCAGCATCGGTTCACCGTGTTGAGTCGCGATAGCATGCGCCCTCTTTTCCTGCGGATGCCCGATAATGTGGCCTTCCGCGGAGTTGACCTCAAGGCCGAGCACTACAAAGGGCCGTTGGGGATGGTGCGCCTCTACCGCGAGTTGAGCAAGGAGCTGGCGTTCGATGCCGTGGCCGACCTCCACGATGTGCTCCGCACCAAGATTCTCCGCACCTGCGCCCGCCTTTGTGGCAAGCGGGTGGCTTGTATCGATAAAGGGCGCGCCGAGAAGAAACTTCTTACCCGTCCGAAGAGGAAGGTGATGAAGCAGCTGGCCACCTCGTTTGACCACTATCGCGACGTTTTTTCTGCTTTGGGCTTGCCGATAGAGAAGATGGAGTTCACCAGCATTTATGGCGAAGGAAGGCGCGGAGATTTTTCCCTCGTCAGGGAATTCTTACCCGCCCGTAGGGAAGAAAAAAAGTGGGTGGGAATAGCCCCCTTTGCCGCCCATCAAGGCAAGATTTACCCGTTGGAGCTGATGGAGCAGGTGGTGGCGCGGTTGGACGAGGAGGGTGTGCAGATGTTCCTCTTCGGAGCCGGCCAGCGCGAATTGTCTGTCCTTCGCCAATGGGCAGAGAAGTACCCCATGGCTTTCCTTCCCGAAGGCCTCCGAATGGAGTGCGAACTGATACTGATGAGCCACCTCGATGCCATGGTGTCGATGGATTCGGCCAACATGCACTTGGCTTCGATCGTCCACACTCCCGTGGTTTCCATCTGGGGAGCCACGCACCCCTATTGTGGTTTTATGGGATATGGGCAGAAGGCGGAAAACGCCCTTCAGATAACCGACCTTGCGTGTCGTCCCTGCTCCGTCTTCGGCAACAAGCCTTGCTTGTACGGCGACTATCGGTGTCTCACACGCATCACTCCCGAAATGGTGGTGAATAAGGTCATGGAAGTGTGCAAGTCTTGAATTTGGGCACGGATTACAAGTTTAATTTGTATAATCTATCCGTGAAATCCGTGTAATCCGTGCCTAAATGCAGGTTATCAGAATTTCTACTGATGATGGAGATAAAGAATCATGAAAGTAATCGTTGACGATAAAATCCCTTACATTCGTGAATCCATCGGACGGGTGGCCGACGAAGTGGTGTATTTGCCCGGAAGTGCCATCACCTCTGCCGATGTGCGTGATGCCGATGCCTTGATTGTGCGCACCCGCACACGGTGCGATCGGTGCCTGCTCGAGGGGAGCCGCGTGCAATTCATTGCCACCGCCACCATCGGATTCGACCATTTGGACGTTGACTACCTTCGCGAAGCGGGCATCCGATGGACAAATTGCCCGGGATGCAACGCCTCCAGTGTGGCTCAATACCTCCACACCACGCTCCTCCTCCTTCAAAGGGAGCGCGGCCTCTCCCTCTCCCACTCCACCCTTGGCGTGGTGGGCGTAGGTCACGTGGGCACGCTGGTGGCCGAGGTTGGAGAGCGTCTGGGGATGCGCGTTCTCCTTTGCGACCCTCCGCGAGCCGAACGTGGCGAGGCAGGCTTCCTCCTCTTGGAGACACTGATGTGCGAAGCCGACGTGCTCACCTTCCACACCCCCTTGGTGCGCGACGGCCTTCACCCCACTTTCCACATGGCCGGCGAAGCCTTCTTCCGCGCGCTCGCGCGTAAACCTATTATTATAAACACCTCTCGTGGCGAGGTGGTGGATGGCGAGGCGTTGTTGGACGCCTTGGACGAGGGAAGAGTGAGCGAAGCCGTCATCGACGTGTGGGAGCATGAGCCGCACATCGACCTCCGCCTCCTCGAACGCACCTACTTGGGGACCCCTCATATCGCCGGTTATTCGGCCGATGGCAAAGCCAATGCCACCCGCATGTCGCTCATTGCCCTTTGTCGCCATTTCGGTTTGCCCGAGGTGGATTTCGACATTGTTCCCCCACCCCCTCCCGCCGGTGTCAATTCGGCCGACCCCCTCTCCTACTACGACCCTCGGAGGGATAGTCAGGCACTGAAGGAGGCTCCCGCGCAATTTGAAACCTTGCGTGGCAACTATCCGCTCAGAAGAGAGTCCGCGTGGTGAACCGAAAGTGAATGAAAAAAATGCAAAAAGAACACTAAAAAGGCCAAAAACGCCCCGTTTTTTTGCACAAATAGCAGAAATATGTGCAAAAAAGAGCGTTTATTTTGCTTTTTTCTTTGTCAATTGGATAAATATGTGTTCCTTTGCAGCCAGAAATTTATAA
>CAZDAN010000019.1:0-18207 GCA_964503565.1 uncultured Bacteroides sp. | reverse complement strand
GTCTCTCCCCACACCATCCGTACCGGAACAATTATGAAGCAAGTCGGACGACGAGCTTTACTTGATAGGCAGATACCAGTTCTTGGGATCCAAAAGGCTCTTTGCCGGATTGTTGTCTTTCAGCTTGTCGGCAAACCAGCGTGAACCTTCGAAGCCGGCCTCGTTCTTGTGGCGGGCCATACGCTGGAGGTCGTAGAAGCGGACACCTTCGAAGGCAAACTCCTTGGCATACTCGTCGCAAAGGATGTCTTCCATGGCGTTGATAGAGTCCTGCTTGGAAGTTCCCACGTTGAAGCCCTTGTTGCGAAGCTCGGCCATCTTGGCCCCGATGATAGGCTCGGGCAGGTAGTGGTGGTTGTTCTTGGAACCTACGGCAGTGGCCTGAGAGCCTACTACGGAGATGTTGTTCTCCACGCGGGTGTTGTTCACGGTGCCTGCACCGTGGTGGTGGATTCCGAATGTGACATTGGGAATGAAGATGTTGCGGTTCTCCGCATCGAGGAAAGGCACCTGAGTAGAGAGCAGGTCAACAGAGGCCTGTGTCATGTACTGATGCTTGGCATAGACACCGCCGGCTCCGGGAACGAGTTCCTCCAGATAGGTGGAGATACCGTTACGCAGGATGGCAAAGGCTGCATCGGGATGCCCCAAGCGGTTGAGGGCCTCGGCCAAGTGGAGGTAAACGGTGGTTGTACGGAAGAGATACACATTGGAGTTGAGATGCGCCTTGGCGATGTAAATCTTCGTAGTGTCCGTAGCATCGCGGTTGAGGATAGCATCATATCCATTTCTAACATCTCTGAGGCTGTAGTTGGCACGGGCATCGCCATACTTCCACACCTTCACTGTATCGGGGTTGCCGGCAAGAGTGTAGGGATAGTAGTAGTAGTCGGCCGTGTCGGTCAGTGCCAGGTAAGACTGCGAGGGAGCAAGCTGAATCTCGTCCACACGGGGGCAAACGCTTGCAGCGTCGGTGGAATAGTAGTCATAACCGAAAGCGAGAGGAATGTCCGTAGTCTTTCCGCGCTGTGAGCTGACTGCCATGGGGATGTAGCTCAACACGTCCAAGGGAGAAGCTGAGGCTTCGAAAATGGAGTTATACAACATCGGTGTCTGATTGAAAGTCAGCGCGGAAGTTCCCAAGTAGTAGTCATCGGGATAGATGGACTCGTCGCCAAGAATTATCACGGTAGGATATTCGCGTCCGCTGGAGCACAGGTTGTCGGCCGTGAGGCGATTGTCGCACAGATACTTTGTATAGTGCTGTGCGGCCTTCAGGTACTGTCCGTCCTCCAGGTACATTTCGCCGAGAATCACATCGACGGGCACAAAGATTTTCTGCATGTTGATGGTCTTGGCTCTTCCCCAGTTAGTGGTACCCACGCCGTAGTTGACGTTTCCAAAGTTAGGCGCCTGCAGGCCCGAGAAGCGGGAGAGCGAGGGAGCCAGAGCGGCCACAATCTCGGTGAGGGTCTTCTTGGGGAAGTTCTCTTCGTTGATTTGTGAAATGGCCGTCAAAGGTTCGGTGTAGAAGGGAATGGCCACTTCGTTGCCGCCGTAAGTGCGGGCCAACTGGAGGTAAGCCCAAGCACGCCATGCCTCGACAGCGGCATACTCGTTGATGGAAACATTGGTGGAACCGATGTAGAGCGACGTGTCGCGGTGGGCCAGATAATAGTTGCAGTTGTTGATTACCTTGTAGTACACGTAGGCACTGTCATACTTGTTGGTCGCGGTAGCCGAATAGTCGGCAAGCTGACGCAGGTTGTTGTCAGTGTAGGTGGTAGTGGCCACCAGGTCGCCACGCATCTCGCCGATGAAGAAATACTGGTCGGCTACCTGCTGCATGGCCTGTGCAATACCCAAGGCATAGAAGACCGAGTCGGTCTTGTTGTCCAAATCGGGGTCGATGACCATGCTATCGTTATCGGTCATCAGCATATCCTCGCACGAAGTGGCGGCGAAGAGACCGAAGGCTGCTATGATTGAATAAAATACTTTTTTCATAATTACGATTTTTATAAGTTAATCTTCAAACCAAGGACAAAGGCGCGACTCTGTGCAATGTTGCCACAGTCGATACCCTGAGACATCACGCTGTTGCCGATGCTGAACTCGGGGTCGTTGCCGGTGTACTTGGTGAGGGTGAACACGTTCTGAGCCTCGCCCCAAACAGAGAAGCCCTGCAACCACGATGTCCATGACTCGGGCACGGGAACCTGATAAGTGAGGCGGACGTTCTTCATGCGGAGGTATGAGCCGTCCTCAATCCAACGGTCAGAGAAACGGTTGTTGCCCAGAGGGTCGCCGTAAGCCAACTTAGGCAGAGAGGCCTGCTGGCCTTCGTAGCGCCAGTGGTCAAGCTCGGCCACCTGCTGGTTGTAGAAGTTCGAGCCGGCATTGAGGATGCTGCGCTGATAGTTATACACATCGCCTCCCACGCTGAAGTTGAAGCCCATGTCGAGGGTCAGGTTCTTCCAGTTGAGTGTGGCGAAGATGTTTCCGTAGAAGTCGGGATTGGGATCGCCGATAACCACCTTGTCATTCTCGTCAATCAAGCCGTCGCCTGTCTGGTCCACGAAATGGACATCACCGGCAGTGAAGTTCTGCTTGTTGCCGGAAGCGTCGAGCATGTAGAGGTAACCGTCCTTGCCTGCACTCTTGGCTTCAGCATCGGTGGCAAAGATGCCGGCTGTCCGATAACCATAGAACTGTCCGATGGGATTGCCCTCGGCCACAAGGATGTTGTTGTCGCCATATACAGAGTTACAATAGTCGCCGTTGGTGAAAACCTTCACACCGTCGGTGAATGAACGCTGGGGAAGTGAAGTGACTTCGTTCACGTAGTGGCCCACGCTGGCACCAAGTTCCAAAGTAAGGTTCTTGGTAGAAACGGGCTTACCTGAAACAGTGACCTCGAATCCCTTGTTCTCCAACGAACCACCGTTGCTCCAATACTGGTTGATACCGGAAATGGGCGTAGAGAAGGTACGGTAGGTCAACAGGTCGGTGGTCTTGTGGAGATACACGTCGGCACCTACAGAAAGACGGTTGTTGAACATATTGGCAACCAAGCCTACGTTGTACTTGGTTGTGGTCTCCCACTTGATCTCATCGTTACCGATGTTTGTCAACTGAATACCGATGGCGTTGTAGTTGTAGCGGATAGAAGAGAACGATGTACGGGCGGCATAGTTGGAAATGTCGTCGTTACCACTCATGTCGAATCCGGCATTCAAGCGCAGGTAGTTCACGAAAGAGTCCTTTGAGAACCAATCCTCATTGCTCAACACCCAACCGAGCTGTACGCTGGGGAAGATGGCCCACTGGGTGCCGAAAGCATCGACACCGCCTTCAGCCTTGGCGCCAAAACGGCTGTTGGCCTCGGCCAGTACGGACACGGTGGCAAAGTAACGGTTGCGATAGCTGTAGTCGCCCGACACGTACCACTGGAGATTCTTCCACACGTCGTTGGCACCCGACAGATTAGAGTATCCCTTGGAGGGGTCGGCCGTCAAGTAAGGATTCTTATCATTCTCGGAACCACGGAACTGGGTGCGGGCATCGCTTCCGTCGAACGAGAAGTAGTTGTAGCGGAATCCGCCGACGGCAGCCACCGAGTGGGCACCGTACTTGTTCGCCCAGTTCACATACGTATTGCTCAGGATGTTTGTTTCCTTGGAGAAGAGCGAAGCAGTGAGGTTGTACACCGTACCCAAACCTTCCACGAGGAAAGGAGGAACACCCTCAGAGGGACGATAGTAACGCTGTGAGTTACGGTTCAGGACGTAGCTGAACTCGGTCGTAGCCGAAAGATTCTTGTTGAATGTCCACGTCGGAGCGATGTGTACGTTGAAGAAGGTGTTCTCTACCTTATTCTTATTGTCACCCGTTGAATTTTTGATGATAGAGGTAGGGTTGGCCAATGAATAAGCGTAGTCGTTACCATAGAGACGCTGGCTGAGCGGACTGAACAGGCGGTCGTACTCAGAGAGCAGATGGGTGAATCCGCCCACGTGCTTGTTGTACTGATACGGAGTTACCAACGGAGACTTGATGGCCGACAGACTGGTGGGCGACATCACTGTTCCGGCAGAAAGGTCGGAAGCAAAACCGTCGTCGAACAACGTGTTGTTTGTACGCGAGAACGACATGTTGAAGCGGGTCTTCAACTGTTCCAAGATTTCAATATCGGTATTGAAACGGACGTTCAAACGGTCAAAGTTAGAGTTCTCCACCGGGCTTTCGGCATCGACGTAACCGACAGAGAGGTTGTACATACCCACTTCATCACCACCCTGTACATTGATGTTGTAGTTCTGGGTGATGGCAGTGCGATAGACTTCATCCTGCCAATCGGTATCGTTGTGATACATCTTATAATAGTAGCCGTCGGGGTCATCGTTCAGGAAGTTGAAGATGATGTCGCGGTTCTCTGACTTTTTCAGTTCAGACACCGTTCCCAACATCTCTGTAGCATACGTGCGGTACTGTTCGGCATTCATCACCTTCTGCAACTGGGGAGTCAGTGTGACGCCTGCAGAGATGTTCGCATCAATGCGGGTGGCCATTGAATGGCCGCGCTTGGTCTCGATGAGGATAACACCATTGGCACCACGTGCTCCGTACAGGGCGGTGGCATTCTTCAGGACTTCAATCTTCTCGATGTCCTCGGGAGAAATGTTGGCCAACATATTGAAAGCACGTCCCTGATGCAGGATAGTGCGGCTGCGCTGCATATCCATCTCTACACCATCCACGATGACGAGGGGTTGTGCATCAGCATTGATGGAGTTCAAACCACGGATGAACATGGCGTTACCTCCGTCGGCCGTACCCGAACGGGTAATAGAGCGCACATCAGCTCCTAAGTTTGCCTGAATCTCATCGTCCAGAATCAGACCGCCACCACGTACCTTAAATTCCTTAGAGGCTGTGTAGTTAGTCTCATCGGCATACATGGTCTTGAACTTGTTACTCAAGAGACGGATGCTTACCTGTTGCTGCTCGTCGCCACTCTTGATGGCCACCTGCTGTGACATATAGCGGGGTGCCTCCACAAAGAGCGAAGTGGCAAAGTCGGGCAACTTAATGGAAAATTCACCCTTCTCATTTGTCATGGCCGTATAACGGTTGTCACCAAGAGAATGCACACGCACACCGGCAACCGGTTTCTTGGTCACATCATCCACCACGACACCCGAAACAGTGATGTGGGCATTGTTTTCATCAGCCACGCGACGTTGGGGAACTCTGATTTCCGTCTGTTCTGCTGTAGCATCCGCTTCGTCCTGAGCTGAAACGGCCGGACAGAAACCTACTGTGGCCAAAGCGCAGAGAGAGAGTCTGAGACCCTGTCGCTGCCATCTATCTATTATTGTCATTTTCATATCTGATAATATTCTTTTGAATAGCGTTTATTCCTCTTCTCTCACAGGCTTAAGTATGATGTTGGCAATGCGGAGATTCTGTTCGTAACTCTTCTTTTGGGTAGAGAGGAAGGTCGAGAATGAGTGTGTCACCTTGATGTTGGGAGAAGCACCTGTTCCTACATAGCAAACGGGGAACGTGATGCGTCCGGCACTGATGGTGTCCACCTTGTGCTGGCCAACTACGAACGGCTCTACCTTCTTCACGTTGGCAGTTCCCACCTGTACGGTCTCACCGTCGAAACGACCGGCAACCAGGTTGTTTTTGTCATCGGTGTAGTTGATGTCCACAAACAACGAATAGGGTTTGTTCTCTTCCGTCCGGAAAAGATTACTCGGAACCACTACTACATAGACGTCGTAGGTAGTCGAACGCACATCAGGCAAATAGAAGTCCAACTCAGGAGCATAGTTGGTAGCAACATCGGTCTCAACCCACTGAAGACGGGTCTCCCACTCCTCTTCGAGTACACAGATTGAATCCGGCAACTCATCAGCCATCATGACAGAGTTGACGTTCGGCTCTCCGGAGGTAGAAGTCAAAGCACGTGTCACCTTACGGGTTCTGATAACCGGAGCGTATGTCTCTTCCGGGTCGAAAGGCAATCGGTTGATGATACGTGCATGTCCGTTGCTCAACTTTACTATCTCCTGAGTAGCGGCATCCAACTCGGGCAGACTGGTCAGAGCAACACCTATAGTAGATCGCAAAGTATCCTTTACCGTAAAGGCTGCACCGGTGGAAAGTTTGCTATTGTAAACCTTGTTTGTCTCAGAATAGAACAGATTCCTGGTAATCCAAAGCTTGGTGATGGAGTCTGTCCAATATGCACCGGTGTTCTGAATGGCAGCATCAGCCGGAGGAGCACCCAAGACGACAGTAGTCTTACCCTTGGTAGCATCCATCAACTTGTTGTTGTTCTTGGAAACGGTAGCACCTTTGTTGGTTCCCACGTCAGTGCTCTCCAAATCCTGATAGTCCAAGGTCTCGATATAATTATAATAGGAAGAAATCCGCTCGTACGCCTCCTTCCATGCATCATTGGTCGGAATCAATACCGTATAGAGGCTGTCTTCATTGTCCAAGTCAGCTCTCAACACATCAGACACCATATCGTTGCGGACAATCATCACCGAGTCATCGTAGTGCTGAACACCGTCGCTGATGTCACCCTTCACTGAATTGGCTTCGTCCAGATAGATTCTCTCGTAATGAGCAATGTACTTCATCAGGCTGTCGGCAAACCCCGCAGTTTCAGAGATGTACTCATATCCGTTGTAACGGAATACGGAAGGACTGGAAACGACATACAACAAACCATTGGAACTGGGATAGTTGTAAATGGAGGGACTATCTACGTTGGGCAAAATACGCTGTGCATCGAAAGCCAACGACGTAGTGCTCTTGTTAGAGAACTTGAGCAGTTTCTCGTTGAGCATATAGATAACCGTATCGTTGGGATCGGTCTCGCGATGTGCATAGTTGGCAATCATGTTCTGCAAGAACTCTTTTTCCACCTTCCCGTCACTCACCTTTGCCAACGAGTCTTTGTCAAACGAACCGTTCACCGGTGCCCACACCGTATAGGTGCGTGAAGCATCGAGCACTTCGTCATACCCCAATCTTTCAAGCACGGCCTTGAAGTCGGAAAGCTCGGGATTTGTGGCGATGTTCTCCCACAAAGTCTTGTCGGCAGCAGGATCTTCCGCACTCGGCACCGTGTTGAAGTCATTAAAATCGGAGCATGACACAGCAGCCATCATTCCACCGGCCACTGCCATCATTCTTATCTTATTTATATGTTTCATACTATTTAATTTATCGGACTTTCCGGCTTCCCTCTCCTCAAAGGGAGGGGAAGCGGAATTGTCCTGCTAATTGTTATTCTTCGTTATTCACTCTTCCTTATCAATACCAGTCCTCTGTAAAGTTCTGACTGTTCACGATATCGACAGGAACCAATTCAATGAAGTCGATGCTGAATCCCAACTGGTCGTAACCGGTCAAGAGGTTTTTCAGACGAATCCAATAGGTCTGGTTCTGCTCAAAATGACGTACACCCAGAATCTTACGCATCATACTGGTTCCGTAACCTTCCTCGTAGCGGCAGCAGTTGCTGATGGTAGCAATCAGCTCGTCGGGTGAAGTGATACGGCTCTTGATGGTATTGTAGGTACCACGTGAGAAGCTGGCCGGCGCACGCATGTAACCGTGGTTACGCATTACCAGGTCAGAAGCTACACCATAATCCTCGAACTCGCTGGAGAGGAGGTAACCGGTTGAAATACGGTCGGCCTCAACACCTGAGTTGGGATAACGGGCATCGATAGGAATACCCAACGGTTGCATCGAACTGGGGTCGGTGGATGTACCGATGTAGTACTGCTGCAAACCGCTGTTGGCCATAGGCGGATAGATGATACGGATTTCGTAGTCACCCGTCGGTACAGGAGGCAGACGGAAAGCAAAGTCATTCTCATCCCAACCTGAAAGCTGGTCGGCCTCCCAAGCACGCCATGCACCGGTTGTGTACCATGAAAGTTTGGTCTTGGTGTTATAGCTTACCAGATTGTCGAAGTAATCCAACGGCAAACGGGTCTGGTCACCGGAAGTACCACTCAAGTTCATCGCACCGATTTCGGCCGTCGTAGCAAAACGGATGTCGTTATTGATCAACTCATAAAGCATCGTACCCATATCGATACGCAGACGCTCGTGCAACACGCCGTTAGGCACCTCACTGTCGTAAACCAACGGACGGTCCAAAGTATGGATATAGCCATTGTAAGCCTGAATATTTGACCTGGCACGGACCACCATACAGCCATCACGCTTAATCTGGTGAGTGGCATCGCTACCGAAGGTTCCGATTTCATCGGTCAACGTATTGTTCTCGCGCCAGCGGTTAATCCAGATATTGGTGGAAACACCGGTCGGCTGATACAGCGGCTGCCAAATCTTTATCAAGGTGTGAGGCAACATCGTCTCGTAATAGTCATACGGTTCACCACCGAAAGCATAGTTCCAGTTGGCATTGGCGTTATCGCGCTCATACACCAGCTTGGACACCGGCATACCGGCTTTGATGATGTGATAACGTACAAACATGTTCACCACGTTGTACGGGTTGGTATAGTCATCTCCCGTGCTGATGGGATTCTCAGCTTTGTCGGGATAATCATACCAGGCAGAAGCGCCACCGTACCATTCCACACACTTGGCCTTTAAATCCGCAAAGTTCTGAACATCCACCTTGGCAAACGCCGCACTGTCTTCAGCAAAGACAGTGAACTTAATCTTGCACTCGGCAGGCACGTAGAAGGGAGTAGAAGCCCAACTTGAACCGGCACGACCGGTATTGTTATCCAAATGGTACGTTCTGACCGAACCATCGGCATTGGTCTTTCTGTCAACCATTAGTTCTTCCAACAATCCGCAAGAATCCAACGCCTCAAAGAAAAGGCTGAATTCGGGATGCTTTTCCAATACTTCGGCCACGCGGCGGGTGGTACGGGGAATCACATTGTTGATAACGTGTACATAACCGTTGGTCATTTCGTGGTCATACGAAGTCACCTCGGCCACATCGTTCAGACGGACAATACCGTCATCACCCAACTTGGAGATGAACGGAGTGTTCATCATGGTAGCAATTTCCTTACCGCTGTAATTGCTCAAATCCTCGATGTACGAGTTCATGATAGCGGAAAGGTGGTACTGTGCAATCTCCTTGCACTGTTCCTCGGTCAATCCGTTCACACTGTTCTCTGTCATACCGTTGTGGGGTTCGTCAGCCTCCACATCGTTGTAGAGACTGTCGATATACTTCTCCACACCGCTGTTGATGGGGGCATAACAAGTGTACTGCCCATACGATGCCATCATCCGGTCATACCCCGAACGGCTCATAATGACATTGAACAAATGGAAAATGGAATCATTCTCCTCAAGATAGCCTTGAATGGTTTGTCCGGTAAACGTGTACAGATTAGACTCATCCGGTTCCTTGTCACACGATGTCAGGGTTACAGTCGCACCCAATGCCATTCCAAGGGCAACCTTCAATATATTTTTATTCATAATATTCATCTATGATTATGTTATGACTTATTTCACTTAATAGTTCTTTTCCATTGTACCGCCATCGGTGTAAACGGGATTCTGCACCAACTCTGAGTTCACATCAATCTCGCTCTGCTTGATGGGCATATACAGGTAAGGTTCTGTCGGCATCTTGGAAGTCACACCCGAACCTCCACCGGAAGTGTACTTGCGGGCAATCAGTTTCAGCATTTCCTCGTAATTCTTGGCATAGTCACCACCTTGCTGTCCAAGGATGACATCGTACTTCACGTTGGTCGTGTGACGATAGTTGTAGCGAAGCATATCAAACCAACGCTTACCCTCGAAGCAGAGTTCGCGGGCACGCTCGTTCATAATCAGAATCTCCAAATCCTCCACCAATGCAGGGAATGCACTGAAGAGAGCAGTCTGAATACGAGCATAAGACGAGATGTCTGCACCCTCCACATACTCCATTGCCGGAACAGCAAACTTGGTAGAGTCAAGAATCGAATACGTTGCAGGATCAATGGATGCACGTTCACTCACAATCTGTGCCAGACGAGCGGCAGCCACACTGAGGCTTGAAATCGTCTTGTTGGCCTCGTACAGTTCCTTGGCTATTTTCAAAGAATCCGATGCAGTGGTCACAGTAGCCATTTCGTCGGCCAAGGCAACACCGGCCTTTGTACGCAAAGCGGCCTTCTGTGCCAACGCCTCAGCCCTCATAAGCATCACGTCCGTCACCCGATAAAGAATCCAGTTCTGGTTATAGTTACTGTAAGCACGAGGCAACCGGCTCTCAGCCACAGGCTCCTGATTCATCAGGCTCAATTTGTCTATGGCCACAAACTTTCTGATAGCGAAGCCCTCTTCTTCAGAACCATTGAAGCCGAAGACACTCTCAAATCCACGAACATCGTATCTGTAGTTGTCGTGGTTGAACACATAGTTGTCTCCTGCCATTGCAGTAGCATAGACACTGCTGGTATAGAACTGAGGTTCTACAGAATTGTTCTTGTGCATGTTATAGACGATACAGAGACCTTCGTTGTTCGTGAACTGAAGTTCCAGCAAAGACTCCGAATCATTGCCATTTATTGTAAAAGGTGAAAACCAGTTATAATAGCTGTTCAGATCGTAACCACCATCATCAAACAGCTGCACACTCGAACCGAATATGCCTCCATTGGCATTCATGCGGTTCAAACGAATCTGCTCACAGCAGGCAATACATTTGTCGTAACAGCTTTCATCGCCATAGATAGAGGCCTTCCACAAATAGACATCGGCCAAGAGAGCCATCACACCGTCACGGGTAAAGTAGCCGCAACGTGTCCAGTCGGTAATGGTCTGTGAAGAGAGTGTATAATTCTTCACCTCTTCCAAATCAGCAATAATCTGGTCAAGGATCACACTCGGAGCCGACTGCGGCACGTTCATCTCCTGTGAGCTCAATTCGTAGGGTTCCAGAATCAGAGGCACATCGCGGAACACACGTATCAGATAGAAGTAGCAGAGTGCACGCAACGCCTTCATCTGTCCGACGTTGTTACGATGGTCTCCCTCCAGATAGTTGGGGTCGATGTCCATCACGCGGGCCGAGTTATCTATCACAAGATTACAGTTGTTGATAACAGAATAGAGTCCGCCCCAATCAGCAAATCCATTGGTTGTCTGAATATTGGCAGAATAGATCTGATTAAGGTCACTGTTACTCAATGCCGAATTGACATTCAATTCATCGGAGCGGGAGGTCCACACAACCAACCGTTGTTGCAAGTCTTTCGTAGCCATAGACGCATACGCCCCGTTAACCATCATGGCCACATCGCTTTTCGTCTGCCAGAAATCTTCTTTCACCGTCTTGTTGTCGGGAAGAAGTACGGTGTCCACGCACGATACCATGGCCAAACCTGATAATATAATTGATACTATTTTTTTCATCTTTTATAATTTATGATTTATGACTCGTGATTTGTGATTCATGATTTATGATTCGGATTTTTCACTCTTCACTTTTCACTCTTCACTTTATCAGAATCCAATGTTGATGTTAGCAGTGAAAGATATAGGACGCGGAGTCTGAGACTTGTCGGTAGCCAATCCCCATCCACCGGTAGAGATTTCAGGGTCAACTCCCGAATACTTCGTCCAGCAGAACAGGTTGTTCACTGTCACATAGCACTTCAAATTGTTGAGTCCCCAGTTCTTGATCATCTTCGGGTTGAAGTCATAACCCACCTGCAAGTTCTGGAAACGAACAAATGAACCATCCTCCACGTAACGGCTTGAGCCCTGATAGTTGTAAGCCGAACCGTTGTCATACACATAGATGGCACGCGGCATCATGGTCACATCACCATCCTTACGCCAGCGCCAGTTCACTGAAGAGGTCTGGTTCTTGGCTGTTGACATGGATTCCAAGTTCAGACGAGCTTGATTGATCACCTTGTTTCCGTAACGGAACATGAAACGGGCCTTCAAGTTCCAGCGGCCGTATTTGAAGCCTACGTTGAAACCTCCGTTCAGCTTAGGCATACAGTTGCCCAAGTAAACGATGTCGAGACCGTTAATCTGTCCGTCCTTGTTGATGTCCTCATAGATGGCATCACCACCCTGGAACTCGTATGTAGCACTGCCGTCCACATAGTTATAGGCCATGCGCTTGGGCAGACCGTTGGACTGCATCACCACCTTACCGTCGTTACCCACCATTACAGGGAAGGTCTTGCCATCGGCCAACATCTGGTTCAAGTTGGCCTCGAACTCATCGTTGTCCCATCCCTTCTCGGTGCGCAGATTGGTCAGGTAGTCGTAAGTATATTGGTAAACACCCTTGTAGCGGAATCCGTAGATAGAACCCAATGCGTTACCCACCTGGATGCGGTTCTGGTATTCACCACGCTTGGTAGCGTCCCATTCCGAGTTGATGGATGAAAGCACACGCTCGTCCATTTCAGTAATCTCATTGTAGTTCTGTGCGATGTTGAAACCGGCACTGATAGAGAGCTTGCCAATCTTCAGAATGTCTTTGGCATTCACGTTCAACTCCCAACCGTCGTTGGTCATGCTACCCACATTCTGGTAAGACAACTGGCCGTAACCGGTCGTAGAAGGAATTGTCACCTTCTCCATCAACAGGTCCTTGGTATCTTTGTGATAATAGTCGAAGTCCACATTCAGACGGTCATTGAACAAGCCGAGGTTGGCACCAAGGTTGTATGAAGTGGTCTTTTCCCAACGGAGGTCATCCAACTTCAGTCCGTCCATATAAGCACCGGACGCACCGTTGTAACTGTTTCCACCCAACACGTATGTATTATAGAAAAGGTAGTCCGCATCCGGAGCCTTACCTACGATACCCCATGAAGCACGAAGGGCAAGCAAAGAAAGCGACAAGTTCTCACGAAGGGGCTTGAAGAAGTTTTCATCAGAAATGTTGTAACGCAGTGACACACCGGGGAAGTAGGCCCACTTCTGCTTGGGACCGAACTTGGAGTCGCCGTCCGCACGGAGCGAGAAGCCCAAGATATACATTCCCTTGTAAGAGAAGTGTCCGTTATAGAGCCAATACTGAGAGTTGGCACGGCTGTTGCTGCTGCTCAAACCATTGGTACTGTCATCGTAAGGCAACGCACCCGGTGCAGTCGGCGAAGTGATGCCATCAGGCAAAGAGAACTGACGGACATATTGGCCGGTACTCTTCTGAGTGCTCATCTCGTAACGGGCCAACATGGTCATGCTGATGTCCTCGTTACGGAAGTACGGAGTGTAAATCAATTCGGCACGTCCACCGATTCTCAGACGGTTGCTCTCGTTCTTCTCGCTGGTGTTGTAACCGAAGTCACTTCCCCATTTGGCAGTAGAGAGACCGGCAGCGGCGTAGGCCGGCGTAGAAGCGGCGTAGATATCGAAGTCCACACGTCCCTGGAAGGTCAAGCGATGCTGGCCGTATTCCAGTCCCAACAATTCATACTTGATGTTGAAGTCAGGTGTGATACGATAGGTGCTCTCGTTTTTCCATGCCATTTCTGCGTATGCCAAGGGGTTACCCAATCCACGCACAGAGCGCAACTCGTATGAAGAGTAGTTTCCGTTGTAAGGAGTATTTCCGTTCAGCGTACCTTCGGGGTTCATGATATAGAACTCGTCGGTATTCTTGCCATTGGCATCCTGACGGTAGATACTCATGTTCGGAGCAATCTGCTGGGCTTTTTCAAGCAAGTTGGCATAGTTCTTCAAGTTATCGGTATATGTCAATGCAAAGTTGGTAGAGAAACGGATGCGGTCAGACACGTTGTAGTCAAGTACAAGTCGGGTTGTCAGACGCTCCAGTTTCTGTTGGATGATAGAACCCGTCTGATTCTCATAACCTCCTGAGATACGGAACTGTGCCTTCTCACCACCACCGGTGATGTTCAGGTTGTAGGAGTGCATGGCACCGAACTGTGTCACGGCATCCACCCAATCGGTGTTGTTGTTCCAGTTCTCATATTCGGCCCACGACTTGTCGTAGTTGATTTCGCGGATGTTGGCCGTAGCCGTGTTGGACTGGTTAGGATTATAGAACTCCTCTTTCATCAACATGGTGTAGTCATCACCATTGAGCAGGTCGTAACCTTTGGGCTGCCAGGTTCCGGTGAACTTATAGGAGAAGTTCACGCGCGGTTTGCCACGTACACCGCGCTTGGTGGTAATCAAGATGACACCATTGGCACCCTTCGAACCCCATACGGCTGTACCGGCCGCATCCTTGAGAACCTGGATGTCGGCAATATCCTCCACGTTCACCGAGAGCAACGAAGCATACTCTTCATCACTCGCATTCTGGAAGTCGAACGATTCGTCGGGGTTATCGAAAATCTTGTCATCCACCACGATAAGCGGTTCGGCATTACCGTTGATAGAGGTTACACCACGCAAGCGCATGGTAGTACCGGCACCCAGGTTACCTGAGTTCATCACAATATCCAAACCGGCAATCTCGCCCTGCAAAGCCTCGTCGGCTGTGGTGAACGACATACCTTCCACCTCGGTGAGGTCGAAGCGCTGACTTGCCACGGCCACTTCACGTGCCGAGACATTCAAACCGCCGGAACTGGTACGGTTGGCCGTCACCTCCACAACATCCAATGTTTTATTGTCTTCTTCCAGCACAATATTGAAAACAGTACGGGTTCCAATGGCCAGCACCTGTTTCTTGCTTCCCACGTATGAAACTTCCAATTTGTTTTTCGGGTTCTTAATTTCCATGGAGAAGTTACCCATCATGTCAGTTTGCGTAGCGCTGACGATACGGTTGTCTGCATCCCTTTCCGTGACATTGGCCATAATCACAGGACCCATAGCGTCTTCTACCGTACCTGAAATGACCTTACTCTGTGCCATTGCCACCTGCGCAAGCACACAGAACAAGGATATCAGTAGAACTTTTAATTTTGACATAGTATTTATTCGTTAATGTTATTAGCTAATTTTACAAGTTGCTCATAGTTCGCTGTAACGGCCTGTATGGCTGCTTCAGTGCTCCAACCGTCATCGTATCGGCCGCTCTTGCTGAAGCAGAGGGGGACGTCAATCTGATGAACTACAGCAAAAGAAGAAACAGCGATGGATGTGGCCACCAATTTGCCTGCATCGTACTCATAGTCACGTGTCATCTTGTTGACAAGTTTCTGGTTGTCGTCGGCATTGATGATGATGGTCTGTCCGAACTCATCCTTCACAGTCAGCACACCGTCCACACTTTCGATGTTGATATTCACAGGAATACCCAAGTCAGAAGAGTAGAGAGACTGGTAAGTGATGTTCTCCACATAGTTGTCAGCAAACACCGAATTATTCTGGAAATGGTAGCGGACAAAAGCACGGAGGGTTTTGATCATGCTGAGCACGAGTGCCTTGTTGGTTCTCACGGCTGCTTCATCCTCGGCAGAGAGTTCTCCCTCTGACTCCAAAGCGCTGTACTGTTCATACAGTTCGCGTACCTTTTCGTAGGTAGGCAGACCCTTACTGAAGGCAATCTCCATGGCCTGATTGTCGGGAGCATAGAAGGTGTAGTTATATCCGTTGAAGAAGTTGATGTTCATATCGAGTGCCTTTCCTTCCCGGTCAGAGAACACCATATATTTATATTGCGGAGCTGTTTCGGGAGCGCCCTGAATGGCAGGAGTGCCACTGATGCCGGCCCATTCGAGCAGGTCGGTATCTTCAAACAGGGCACACAGGTCGAGGAACTCGCTGAAACGGTCGATGTGGGTGTTCAGCAACTTGCTCACACTGGTGATTGAGGGCTGGATGACGTTGTCCAGACGGAATGCCCATCCGTTCTTCTCCTTCCATCCCTTCTCAATCTTGGCCGGAGCCACATTGTTGTCTATCTGTGCACCACCATATACATAACCGGAGAACTCGCCGTTCGCCTCCTTGAAGTCCTTGATGTAGATGGCACCGCCATGCTTGGTCAGGTAGTAGTTGTTGGTCACCTCCTCGCCGGCATCCAGCACCACGGTGTTGTAGTTCAGCAGGTCATACACCTGTGAAGCATAGTCGGAACCACCGGTAGTTTTGACGATGTCGGAAATATCCTGCACGATGGCAGAACCAATCTCACCCGTCTCTACGTTATAATTGTGAATCTTCACACCATACTTGGTCTGTGTACGTTCGGTACCCTTGATGGTGTCTATGTGAGAATAGAACTCCAACGCACGGGGATTGCTTCCCAATGAAACGGGGTCGATGTAGCAGCCCTTCAAAGCGGCATCTGAGGGGATAAAGTAGAGGTAGTTGGCCTTCATTGCCATCAGGTAGTAATACATATCCGCACCGAAAGTGGATTGGCTGGCACCTGAAGTCTTATCCTTCGAGAAGAAGCTCATCACCGACATGTCGGGATATGTGATAGCCGGGCCGATTACCGACTGGTATTCGTCGGGGGCAATCATCTGCTTCATCTTGTAGATGACACCGTTGTTGGCCACCACCACGTCGTACTTGCCGTCGGTTATCTGAATGTCGTTCTTGGTCAGTCCCATGAAGTCGCCCGAACCTTCGTTGGTGATGGTTCCGAACTTGCTGGGCACCGTAGCGATGAACGAGTTCTGTATCAGGTTATTGACAAACGAAGTCAGGATTCCGTTACCGTTATTGTGGAGGGCATCCAGGTTGTAGGGAAGGTTGGCTTCGGTATTCTCCATCGAACCGTAGAGGTCGATAAAGTAGGCTCCACCACCACCCGGCAGGAAGTATTCCTTCACAGCCTCGTCCGTAGGAACCAAGATGGCACCCATATCGGCCAGGCTGTTGGCAGCATTGGTGGAAGAATAATACTGGTTCCATCCCAAGTCCCACTCCAAACGCTTGGTAGCGTCAATCAGCGTACCGGTGGGGTCTGTCACGTTCGACTGTCCGCCCTGTGAACGACCGCCGGTGAAATAGCGTACCTGGAACACAGAGTCGATGGTCGGGCGACCGTTCTGCATGGCCCAGGCATTGTAGTTGTCAGTCGTTGTCTTGTCGTAATAGGGAGCACAGAAGTAATCCAGAATACGAGAGAAGAGTTTTGTATTGCTCTCGCCGCGCATCACCTGCGGAATGTTTCCGGGAGGGAACAGCACATCGTTCACCTGATGAACATAACCGTTCGTACAGGTCACGTCCTGATTGACAATCTTGGTCTGGAAGATGTAGGCCGTGTCCGAATTGGCCACCGATGTACCCACCGGCTCGCCACGCAAGATACCGAAGTCGCAGTCCTCGCCGGTCGTTGTAATGTTGTTGGCCAACATCTGTTCGCGGGTGAAGTGTACCATCATCGGCTTGGTGGCATCATACACCACATGGATTCCTTTCCGGCGATAGGGATCCCAATAGGTGTTGTTCTGAGGCATCAGACTGCCATCGTTCAGGGCTGTAATGGAGTCCGTCACACTGATGTTCGTCTCGTGCTTCACAGCCACACCACGGTTCACATTGTTGTCGTCCGCCTTCACGTTTGACAACATACCCGCCAACATCGCATTGTCCAGCATCGAAGAATACAGCAACTGCTTCTTCATGCCTTCCGTCAGATCTCCATACGAAGAGACGCCATACGAATTCTTCCGGAAGAAGCGTTCGAAAGCCTCATCATTGGCAGGAAAGATGGTTTTACTACCTGTTCGCGACAGAACTTCGGCATACCCCAAGTCATCGATCAATCTCAGATACGTGTTGAACGTACCTGTCAAGTGGGTACCACTTCGAAGTTCCTCATAAATGCTCGCACCAAGCCATTCCGGCTTCGACTCCTCGGGCACCAACAATTCCTTTTCACAAGAAATCATCATTCCCATGGATACGAGAGATGCACATAAAATGAGTTTTTTCATAAAGCTTTTTTATTGGTTTATATTATATTAGTTTCTTATTCAGTTAATTAAAGGTAAAGAACACCGTCGCGCGAGTTTCCCCGCACGATAGGATAGTCTTAATAAGATGCAAAAAAACGAAAAAATTACAACACCCACAACTTTTTAACAAATTATTTTCAATGTGTTATAAAAAAACATAAAAAACATCGTGCCCGCAAACGAAACCATCTTCTGCCATTCCCACAATTTTTACACAAAAAAAAAGCAAAAATTACACAGTCAAACTCCTCCACCCTTCGGGTCCCCTCCTCTCTTCAACTCCCTCACCACTCGCCATTCTTATTCGGGCGGTGGTCCC
>CAZDAN010000018.1:0-18687 GCA_964503565.1 uncultured Bacteroides sp. | reverse complement strand
CCAATGACGAGGTCACTCCCTGGATTGAAGCCTTCGTCAATGCACGCAAGTGGGTAGAGGCGAACAAAAAATAATGTTTCTGCTAAAGTGAACAAACTACGGGCTACAAGTGTTAGAAAGCCTGTAGCCCGTAGTTACAAGTTATCCCACACAGACCCTTCGCATGAGATTCTACATTGCCTGTGTCATATTGTATATAACAACATTGTGTCCGGCCTTCGGTCAAGCCTATAAATATATTAGTGTAACGGAAGGATTGAGTGACCGCCGTGTATTGTCCATCCAAAAGGACAATACGGGCTTCATGTGGTTTCTGACTTACACAGGAATCGACCGTTATGATGGAAAAAACATCAAACATTACCGTCTGCAATCCGATGAGGGTTATATCTCATTCTACTCCGAAAAAAACATTCTGAAGATAGACAAACACGGACGCACCTGGGCCATAGGCCCCGAAGGCGAACTGTTCAAATACATCCCCGTGCTTGATCGTTTTGTTGAAGTAAAATTACCTGCAGAGGTCAAGAACAATCCGTTGGAACTGGTGGAGATGACAGACTTTGGTGAGGTGTGGTATTGTTTTTCGGATTTTTGTTATGTTTACAACCAAGACACAGAGACATTACGACGAATCACTTTTGACCATCAACACAAGCATATTACATGCCTTTACCAATATGACAAGAATTCATATATCATAGGCTCGAACGACGGAGTCTGCCGTACAATAATTGATGGAGAAAAACCGGTTGTGGCAGAATGTATTATATCAGCAGCCAAGGGAGGCATTCCACAATTCCTCTATGTACATGCTCCTTCAAAACGCCTGTTTATAGGTAATGAACAGACAGGACTGACAGTATATGACCTGACGCTTGGCAGGGTGGAGCATACCTACTCTCATCTGAAGGATTTTCTCATTTCCAATATTGTTCAGTATAACGAAAAGCAGCTACTGATTTCTACGCGTGGAGCCGGTGTTTATCTGTATGACTTCCAACGTAGCGTTCTGGAACATTTTGCATACGCAGAATACGAAATTCCTTTGCGGATGAACGGCAACAACATCCATGCCCTTTATGTGGATGAAGACAAGCGAGTATGGATGTCCGCTTATGGCCGTGGAATCACTTATTTTGATGAGAATCTACCCTCCTATACGTTGTACAGACATTATATAGGAAATAAGAACTCGTTAAGCGATGATTTGGTGAATGCTGTATTAGAAGATTCGGATGGAGACTTTTGGTTTGCAACAAATAACGGATTGAGCATCTATTTTCCCAAAACAGAAATCTGGCAACATCTGTTTCAATGGGACAAATCCAAACCTGAGACGTTGAAAGATTGCATCTTTTTGTCATTAAGCGAAATAAGCCCTGGAAGAATCGTGGCTGGAGGCTTTATGACCGGAGTCTATGTCATTGATAAGAAAACGATGGAAACCCGTAATATAACTCCCCTTTCGTATAAACGGAGTAAGAATCCGAACTTCTCCAATAAATACATTCGTGTAATATATCCCGACAAAGAAGGAGTGATATGGACAGGAGGAAGCCAATATCTGGGACGAACAGACAAGATAAACAAAACATTCCAAGACTTCTTCATCGGGAAAGCCATAACTTGCATACTGGAAAAGGATCCGACCACATTGCTGATAGGAACAGGTGACGGAATCTATCGATTTGACAAACGGACTTTCAAAAAGGAAAAATTGAGGATGCCCTTTGCTTCGCAACAAATCAACACAATGTATCTGCATACCAATGGTGATTTGTATATAGGAACCACCAACTCGGGGCTGGTTATTCTGCATAAGAATGGAGAGTATAACATTTATCGCTATCAGACAACGGCCCTATTATCGAATACAATCAACACCATTGTACCGGTAGATGATAATCAAATCATCATAGCGACAGAACAGAATATCGCTCTTTTCAACATCCAAAAAGGGACTTTCCGAAATTGGACAAATGACCAAGGCCTGATAACTGCCAACTTCAGCCCACGTGCCGGTATCCATACTTCACGAGGGACTTTACTCTTCGGGTCTAATGGCGGTGCGGTAGAATGGAGCGATACGATGCGAATCTCCAAACGTGACACGACTAAAGTGATTATAGACCTGATTATGATAGAGAACCAACAGTCGGTTTCTCCAGTTGACAGCATTGAAGGAATCGCCCAGTTGGACTCTATTACCGAATTGTGTCTGACACATAAACAGAATTCTATCTCTATTCATCTCGCAGCTATTGATTATGGAAATCCACAATATACCTATCTTCATTGGAAATTGAAAGGAAGATATGATTATTGGAGCCTGATGAACGAAGACAACAGATTGCAATTCCGTGATTTGAAACCCGGAGAATATACATTGCAAATACAAAATATCTCCCGGGAAGATTATCGTATCTTGGGTGAAAAAGTATTAAGAATTAAAGTTCTTCCCTCTTTCTGGCAAAGTAATTGGGGAAACCTGTTCTTTTTGTTGTGTGCCGGACTTTTAGTATTCATAGTAAAACATTATATAAAGGTAAGAAGAAAACAAAAGGGTACGGAATTGACAAACAGGACCCTTGTCAGTGCAGTAAGTAATGTGCGTGCTCCGTTGGCTTTGATAAAATCCATTTCTAATGAGGTGATGCAACATGAAGCCTTGACCGACAAGGGAAACAACTATATGCAGCTGGTGGTATATTGTGCCGAGAAGTTAAACTTGATGGCCAATAATTTGCTGAATGTGGAATTGGAAAGTAACATACAGAGATTAAAAGTTGAACAATATGACTTGAATGAACTTATACGCCATTATGTGTCATTCTTTGACCCCTTAATAAAGCAGGAACAAATAACGGTTCAGTTTGAGGACTGTGGAGAAAAGCTGCCGGTTTGGATTGATTTGAAAAAAATAGATTTAGTAGTTTGCAATTTATTGGCAAACCTGCTCAAAAACACGGCGAAAGACGGAACAATATACCTCTCTGTTTCTATGCAAGAGAAGAATTGGTGTATGTCGCTGCACAATAGAGAAAATACATCAAGAGAAATGAAGGAAAATACAACTGTGAACGAGCATGTTGCCCACATGAATCAAAAACAGTTGAATGAAGAATTGTATGTTCTCCAGCGTTTGGTGCACGCTCATCGGGGAACACTGGAATGTCGGGTCTATCCGTCTTCTAAGTACACTTTTAAAGTAACTGTCCCATTGAAACATATAAGTTACTTCAAACAAAAGCCCCAACGTTCCAAGACACATAAAATAGCACCGACTTTTACGCATACAAACATACAGTCCCAGTTGATGCCCCATCCAATTAAAGGAACAGTTTCTACCCAGAAGAAAGGACACATACTGTTAATGGAGGAGGATGCGGAAGTACTGACATTCTTGGACAATGCCTTGTGTGACGAATGGAACATTTCCATGTCACGGAGTGTAAAAGTCGCTTTGGGACATGTCCATGAGTTCCAACCTGACATCATTATTGCCTCCATTGTTTCCACTCAAAACATAGGAAATGATTTCTGCTCAATCTTGAAATCAGACATGAATACCAGCCACATTCCTATTATCTTAATGACAACTGATGATGATAAGGAACATGTTATGAATGGATTCATGTACAGAGCCGATTATTTTATCACCAAGCCTTTCGACTTACCTGTACTTCGTGCCATTCTGACAAACATATTGGAAAACAGACGTATGTTACAGGAGCGTTTGACACAAGTTGATGTGGTACATAATTTGAAGGAGATAAAGAATGTAAATGTGGAACAGGAATCCAAATTCTTGTCAGACGTAAGAAAGATGATAAAAGATCATATCGATGACCCCAACTTTAGTGTAGATGAATTGTGTTCATTGATGGGAATGAGTCGCACCAGTCTGTATAGCAAGATTAAGACTTTAACCCATTCATCGCCCAGTGATATTGTGCGTGAAATCCGTATGCAACGGGCTTGCGACTTGCTTCTGTCTGAGAAATGCAATATTATGGAGGTAAGTGACCGTATGGGATTCAGTGAACCAAAATACTTCCGCGAAGTATTCAAGAAACATTTTGGTATAAGCCCCAGTGAATACATCAAGAAACATTGTGAGATGGAAAATTTAAGAAACGGATAAGGGGATGATACTGTTTTCGACATTTTTTAAGATTGGCCTCTTCACAATCGGAGGAGGATATGCGATGATTCCTTTGATAGAAAAGGAGGTAGTGAACAAGCAGCAATGGATAACTCAGCAGGAGTTCGTCGATTTGTTGGCTGTGGCACAGTCCACTCCAGGAGTGTTTGCCGTTAATATGGCCATTTTTATTGGCTATAAGTTACGTGGACTTCGCGGTAGTATTGTTTCTACATTGGGAACTGTACTTCCCTCTTTCCTTATTATATTAAGTATAGCTTTGTTCTTCCAACATTTTAAAGAATATACAATCGTAGAAAATATCTTCAAAGGTATTCGCCCAGCAGTTGTAGCGCTAATAGCCGTTCCAACATTCAATGTTGCCCGAACAGCAGGTATAACATGGCAAACCGTTTGGATTCCTATCGTTTGCGCCTTGCTTATCTGGCTGTTAGGAGTTTCACCTATATGGGTCATTGTTTGTGCTGGTGCGGGAGGATTCATTTATGGAAAAATCAAACATCAAGAAGAAGAAGAAAAATGATAGAATTGTTTCTTAATCTATTTTACACCTTTTTTAAAATTGGGCTTTTCGGATTTGGTGGAGGCTATGCAATGCTTTCTATGATACAAGGAGAGGTTGTCAACCAACATGCTTGGATTAGTGCTTCTGAATTTACGGACATTGTAGCTGTCAGCCAAATGACTCCTGGTCCTATTGGTATTAACTCAGCCACTTATGTAGGGTATGCAGCCATAGTAGGAGCAGGTTACACACCGTGGATGGGAATATTAGGTTCACTTGTGGCTACGGTGGCCGTAGTTCTCCCCTCTTTTTTATTGATGCTTACGGTTAGCCGTTTACTGCTTCGCCATCGGAAAAACATCCTTGTCAATTCTGTATTTTCGGGATTGCGTCCTGCCGTAGTTGGCCTGTTAGCTGCAGCAACACTCTTGTTGATGACAACCGAGAACTTTGGAAGTTTCTCATCTTCACCTCTTCAATTTGTAACCAGCTCGTTACTTTTTATTGGAGCTTTTATTGGAGTCAAATGCTTTCGTCTTAGCCCTATTTTAATCATTGTTTTGTGTGGAATAATGGGAGCCTTTGTGTATAGTTTGTAAATGTCAACATACACTCTATATTTCCTTAATTCTGCAATCCCGTCTTAGCAAAGTGTCACCATTTTTAGGTAAAATAACAAAGTTATTGGCAGACATTGTTTACAATTCAATAAAATCCATTATCTTTGCGAAGAAGATTAAACACATTAAAAAGATTGTAACGTTTTATGGATTTAAAGGACATGCAAGCAGGGTTCAAAGGGAACATCTGGAGAGAGGAAATCAATGTGCGAGATTTTATCCAGAACAATTATACTCCATACACAGGTGATGAATCGTTTTTGGTAGGTTCAACAGAAAAGACCCGCAAAGTTTGGAACAAATTGACAGAGCTTTTCGTGGTGGAACGCCAAAAAGGTGTGGTGGATGCCGAAACACGTTTGCCGCAAAGCCTGGAAACATATGGTCCTGGATATATTGATAAGGATAACGAGGTCATTGTAGGACTACAAACTGATGCACCGCTGAAACGTGGAATATTCCCAAAGGGAGGAATACGCATGGTGGAGAATGCATTGAAAGCTTATGGCTATCAACTCGACCCCATAACAAAAGAAATCTTTACCAAATATCGTAAGACGCATAATGAGGGAGTCTTTTCGGCTTACACAGAAGAAATTTTGGCTGCTCGTCACTCTCACATTATAACCGGTCTTCCCGATGCCTATGGCCGTGGCCGTATTATTGGTGACTATCGCCGTGTAGCTCTGTACGGGACTACTAACCTCATCGAAGAAAAAAGACGTTTTCTTAAACGATTGGATATTCAGGAATTTACTGATGAAATTGTACAAGAGCGCGAAGAGACTTCTGAACAAATGAAAGCATTGAAAAGCTTCGAAAAAATGTGTGCGTCCTATGGCTTCGATGTGACACACCCTGCAACAAATGCGTTAGAAGCTGTTCAATTCGTATATTTAGCTTATTTGGGTGCAGTAAAAGATCAAGATGGAGCAGCAATGTCCATCGGACGCATCTCTACATTTTTGGACATTTATATTGAAAAAGATTTGGCCGAAGGGAAAATTACTGAAGCCGAGGCACAGGAGATGGTAGACCAGTTGATTATCAAGTTGCGTATTGTACGCTTCTTGCGTACTCCGGAATATAACGAACTCTTCTCAGGCGACCCTGTATGGGTAACTGAATCATTGGGAGGCCAAGGGCTTGATGGACGCACTTTGGTAACTAAAACTTCGTTCCGTTTCCTCCATACTTTATATAATTTAGGACCTGCCCCCGAACCTAATTTGACGGTATTGTGGTCTTCCTACTCTCCCGAGAATTGGAAACGTTATTGTGCCAAAGTATCGATTGACACATCAGCTATCCAATATGAAAATGATGATTTGATGCGTCCTGATTATGGCGATGACTATGGTATAGCCTGTTGTGTATCGCCCATGAAGATTGGTAAGCAAATGCAGTTCTTTGGAGCTCGTGCCAACTTGGCAAAATGTATGCTTTATGCAATCAATGGTGGACGTGACGAACGTTCGGGAGAACAGATTGCCCCTATGTATGAAGGAATTAAGGGCGACTATTTGGAGTTGGATGAATTTATGCCCAAGTTTGAACAAATGATGCGTTGGTTAGCCAAAGTATATGTCAATGCTCTGAAGATTATCCACTTCATGCATGACAAGTATGCCTACGAGGCTTACGAAATGGCTCTTCACGACGGTAATGTGGAGCGTATCCGTGCCACAGGTATTGCAGGTCTCTCTATAGTGGCCGACTCCATTGCAGCCATTCGCGACACAAAAGTACGTATCATCCGTGACAATCGTGGATTGGCTGTAGATTTCAAACGTGAAGGCGAATATGTACCTTTTGGAAACAACGATGAACGTACCGATCACATTGCTGTATCCATTACAGAACGTTTCATGGAGTATTTGCGCCAGCATGAGACCTATCGCCATGCCGTACCTACACAATCGATTCTTACCATTACATCCAATGTGGTATATGGCAAAAATACAGGTGCTACACCTGACGGTCGTCCTGCAGGTGCTCCATTTGCTCCAGGTGCCAATCCGATGAACGGACGCGATAAAAAAGGTGCAGTTGCAGCCCTCTCATCTGTGGCCAAGCTTCCTTTCCAACATGCGCACGATGGCATTTCTTATACCTTTGCAGTGTCACCTGCTACACTGGGGAAAAGCCGTGAAAGCCAAATAACCAACCTTGTTGGTCTGCTAAACGGTTATTTTACCCCTGATGGAGGACAACATCTGAATGTCAATGTATTTGACCGTGAGTTATTGGAAAATGCAATGGAACATCCTGAGAAATATCCACAACTTACCATCCGCGTTTCAGGTTATGCAGTAAACTTCACCAAACTGACTCGTGAACAACAGTTGGATGTAATTTCACGTACAATCAATCAGACATTATAAAATAAAGAAAAAGAGTGAAGAAAAAGAAATCATATCTGCAGATTACTGGATTCTTCACTCTTTATCCTTCACTTTCACATGAAAGGACGCATTCATTCCCTTGAAAGTTTCGGCACCGTTGACGGACCAGGTATTCGCTTTGTCACTTTTCTACAAGGCTGTCCACTCAGATGTCAATACTGCCACAATCCGGATACTTGGGATGCAAAAGCACCCTGCGCTTTTGAAATGACTCCAGAGGAACTTCTTTCTGAAACGCTTCGTTACCGTAATTATATTGCTAATGGCGGAGTGACAGTGACGGGAGGAGAACCGTTGATGCAGGCTTCTTTTGTTCGCGAGTATTTCCGTCTTTGCTCTGAAGAGAAAATTCATACAACGATTGACACGTCTGGCATATATTGTACGCCTCAAGCCTTCTCGGTATTGGATTATACCCAATTGGTCCTTTTGGACATTAAGAGTATCAATACTGAACTTCATATTCAATTAACAGGAGCAAAGAATGACAACCCCCACCGTTTTCTTAAAGAATTGGAAACGCGAAGAATTCCCACTTGGGTACGCCATGTAGTTGTACCTGGCTTGACAGATAACGAATCTGATTTAAAAGCATTAGCCCACTTTCTGGCAAACTTCAGTGTCGTGGAAAAAGTAGAAGTATTACCTTATCACACGATGGGAGTTTCCAAATATCAGAAATTAGGAATACCCTATCCGTTGGAGGGGGTAGAAGCACTCAGCACAGATGCGCTGAACCGCGCCAAAACAATCTTGAAAGACTATCTATGACAATCAATTCTTTCAAGATTGTTTTCGGACGCAATATTAAGATATTACCACAATTCTACACTCAAGAGACTTACTCTGCAGCGTCGTCCTCTATAGTTTCGTCATTTGCTTCTTCAAAATCTATCCCGTTATTGATAAGGATGTTGTACCAAGTGATAAGCTTTTTGATGTCGTTGTTATACACACGATCACGATCGTAATTAGGGAGAACGACCGCCATGTATTCGTGCAGTTCATTGGCACTGGCTTTCTTTACATCAATAGCTGTCGGTTTGCCCTCCTCTTTGGCTTTTACGTTAGCCAATACTTGGCGAAGGGGCACCTCTTCTTCATCGGTGTACATGGCTATATTGCCCAATGAGATAACCTTGTCTGTACCATGTACCGGTTGACGTTTTTTGGTTGCATCCAGTGCCTCCACTATCAACATGTTCTTACCGCGAGAGATTAATTTATATAATCCGGGTTTTCCTGAAATGGATAAAATAGTTCTTAACATAGTGTTCTATTATTTAAATTTTATTGTTTATTGATTGAAATCAGACGCAAAAGTAACATTCACTTGTGAAACTGACAAAGTAAATTAGCTAAAATATCCAAAATTTGTGGTAGGATAGCCCGATTACCATCATTCTGTAGGATATAATCGGCTTTTTCCTCCCTTTCTCTGTCTGATAATTGATGTGCCATGCGTCCTCGGATGGCTTCAACAGAAGCCTTGTCGCGCGAACAAGCTCTGGCAATCCGCACCTCATCAGGAGCATGAACGGCCATCACCTCATCAGCCAAATGAGCAAATCCACTTTCATAAAGAATGGCGGACTCAATAGCAACCCATGGTGTATGTTGACGGATTTTCCATTGCAAGAAGTCTTCCTTTACAATGGGATGGATGATAGCATTCACCTCTATCGCGTGTTTGGGGGTTGCAAACAGGTAAGCAGCTAAAACGGTTTTATCCAACGTGCCGTCGGAGTGATAAACATGTGTACCAACCAATTGACACAAAGCCTGTCGGATAGCGGGATGGGTATTATTAAGTCGTTTGGCTTCATTATCGCAATTATATACAGGGAAGCCCATTATCTGAAAGCACTTGGCTACGACAGACTTTCCACTACCAATACCACCAGTAATACCTAATACAAGAGGTTGATGAAGCTGTGTCATGGCAGATTCTTTTGTTCTATAAGATACTCCACATTCGTGGGCGAAAGGCGTATGTGGCTGACATCAGCTGGTGACTCCATCAAATGCAATTCGCAATGGTCTTTCGACGGGTCACTTTGTAAAGTCTCGTATGAGACCCCCACGGTGAAATTCTCGGCTGTGATACTCTTAAACAATTGCATTCCCACTTGAAAAGTGACATTTACTTTGGATGGAAAAGTTTTCAACTGCTTATCAGCAGGAAAGTTAAAGCCCTGAATAGGCACACTCACCGTTTTCTCAGTAAGAATATCGGCATAAAAACTGACATAGGCTTCATTGGGGACAAACTTCACCCCTTTGATGGGAGCAAGGGAAAGTGAAATTTTCATCGTGTCGGCAATATCGGTCAAATCAGCCTCTTGGGTATATGCCTCATTGATGGTTTTCAAGATATTCTTGGGAGCATACACCATCACAGAGTCGGGCATAAGGGAACGTCCGGTAATGTAATATTGACGTCTGGCCACAGCATTTCCCTTGAGACGGATGGGAACTTTTTTCCCTTCACCTTGAGTGTAGATGATTTCTAACGTGTCGGGGGCAATGTCTTTTATTTTGGTGGAAACTGCCAACTGACTCAGAATCTTCTTTTCCAATTCAGTGGTGAGCAGGCGTACATGATTGCCCTTTTCTTTGTACTCTTCAAAATCGAGTGTAATGGGCATAAGTCCCTGTCCCAACAGATATTTTACCAATACAGTACCCTTCTCTTCTAACTTCAAATTCAGTTTTTGTGGAATATCGCTTGTGAAAACCACATTTTCAGGTACGTTCTTGATACGTAGAGGAACAGAAATCTCCGTTTCGTATTCCTCGTTCAATGTCTGGAGAATCCAAAAAGCTGAAGCTATGAATACGAAAAACAGGAAAAACAAGAACTCTCTGCATTGGGGACTTTGCAGAAAGTTCCTTGTCTTTTTTACAAAATGTGTATAAGCTTTCTGAATCTCCTCTTTAGAGAATTTCATTGAGCAGAAGGATGATTAGTTGGTACTTCCTTGTTGGACATTGGCGTAGATAGAGTTGCGGTCTATCTTGATTTTTACACCAGATGCTATTTCCAACACAACGGTGGTCACGTCCAATTCCTTAATCTTTCCGTAGATGCCGCCAGCGGTTACAACTTCCTGACCCACTGTAAGGTTGTTGCGGAAGTTCATGATTTCCTTCTGTTTTTTCTGTTGCGGACGAATCATAAAGAAGTACATGATGGCAAAGATAGCCACCATCATAATAATCATAGAGAAGTTTCCTCCTCCTGCTTGCAGCATAATTGTAAGTACATTCATTGCTTTATTATTTTTTAGGTTAGGAAAATCTTTTTTCTACGTAGGGAAACAAATCCGAACGGTTAATTCTTTATCAACTTGCCCTCTTTTTTCAATTGATTAACCACTGCGTCCAACAAGCCGTTGATGAAAGCCGGACTTTTTGGGGTACTATAGAGCTTGGCAATCTCCAGATATTCGTTAATTGACACGCTGATGGGGATATTGGGGAATGAGGTAATCTCGGCCAAAGCAATCTGAATGATAAGACTGTCCATGAAAGTCAGTCGCTTCAAATCCCAATTGCGTGCATTTTCGCCCACTAAATGCAGATAATAGTCTGCATTCAGGATGGCACGACGGAACAAACGACGTGCATAGTCCTTGTCTTCTTCATCTTTAAATTCAGGCAACAATTCTTGCTTGGCACCGTTTTTTTCCTCAAAACGTTTAATAGTCTTCAACACAAAAGTGTCCACTATCTCCTTGTCATCGTTCCAATAGAGACTCTGATCTTCCAAAAGAGCATCCAAAGCATCGTTGTTGAAGACAAGATTCTTGTAGAGTTTACGCCACAATTCGCGATCTTCAATATAGCTACTTGTTTCCGTAGCCATATATTCCTTATAAATGTCGCTTTCAATAATCTGATTGTAGAAAGCCTTGATGAAGTCTTCTTCGTTAATCCATGTTTTCTTTTGGGTCTCTGCAAACTCATTCAATTGCTTGTTCACTTCCAACTGGGCAGCAAAACGATTCTCGGCGAACTTCATATTCGGAAGCAACTCCTCCTTAGTGGGGCGTAATTTGGCCTTACCCATCTCTATGCGTTTGGTTGCATATTGAGTAACAGCCACAATGAGCAACAACAAGTAATTATAAAGGTCGTATGCTTTTGACAAACTGAAGAACAATTCTTTCTCTGCGGTATCTAAGTTTTTCCCTCCATTTTGATAGTAGGCATAGACGATTTGCACTATTTTCAGACGAATAAGAGCTCTGTTTATCATAATATATATATATCCTAAATTATATAATGTCCGTTAAATTGAGTTGCAAAAGTAAATATTATTATTGACACGACAAACAACTTATTGTTTTTTTTGCAAGAAAAGGACGCTTTTATGGGGAAAAAGTGGCTATTTCGTTCAAATATCTTGTGCTAAATGAAATTTTCCACTCTTTTTCTTTGCCCATTCAAAGAAAATAAGCAATTTTGGGGCCGATTAGGAAATATCAGCATTTAAAAGACCAAAGATGCCTTATGGAAGATTTGAAGAAAAAGACAGCAGCAATGCAAGAGGGAGGAGATAAGGACATCATCTTCTCAAAAGCAATCAAAGCCGGCAAACGAATCTATTACTTGGATGTGAAAAAAAGCCGAAACGATGAAATGTATCTGGCCGTCACCGAAAGCAAGAAAATCTATTCGGGGATGGGAGAAAACTCACAAATGAATTTCGAGAAACATAAAATTTTTCTTTATCGCGAGGATTTTGAAAAGTTCATGAATGGTTTGAACGAAGTTGTGCAATACATTGTGGAAGCGCAAGGCCCGTGTCCCTCTCGCACCGATTATCGCGGCATTGCCCCCAACGGACAAGAGGCAGAAGATGCCGCCACGGAAGCCCCAATCAAGATTGACATTGATTTTTAATCGAATAAAACTTTGACAATTCAAAAATAAGTACTACCTTTGCGCCCGCTTTTGAAGCATCGTAGGGTGCAAGGCACCTCGTGTGATGGTGAATTAAGCAGAGATTTACAACTTAATTTAGAGTAACACAATTAGTTAAAAAACAATGAAGAGCATTGAAATCAAAGGTTCTGCGAGACCTGTAGTTGGCAAGAAGTCAACTCGTGAAATTCGCAAGGCAGACAGCATCCCTGCTGTATTGTATGGTGTAGAAAGAGGTGAAAACAACTTGCCCGTAGCAACTCACTTCACCGTGACTAACGACGAAGTTCGTAACCTCGTTTACTCTCCGCACATCTATTCTGTTGACCTCATTATTGACGACAAGGCTTGCAAAGCCGTATTGAAGGATATCCAGTTCCATCCTGTAACTGACCGCATCCTCCACATTGATTTCTATCAGATTACAGCCGAAAAGCCCATCGTTATGGAAGTACCCGTTGCCCTTGAAGGTTTGGCAGAAGGTGTACGTGCCGGTGGTAAGCTCCAGTTGCAGACTCGCAAGCTGAAGGTTCGTGCTACTTACGACAAGATTCCCGAGAAGTTGATCGTTGACGTAACTTCTCTCGGCCTTGGCAAAACTATCAAGGTAGGCGAATTGAACTACGAAGGACTTGAACTGGTAAACTCTAAGGAAGTGGTAGTTTGCGCCGTTCAGTTGACTCGTGCCGCTCGTGGTGCAAGAGCTCAGCAAGGATAAAACACTTTTGAGTGAAAAACGAAGAGTGAAGAATCAAGTAGTGCTTCTGTGCACTATGATGATTCTTCACTCTTCTTCTATTTGTTTTTCATTCTTCACTCCAACCCCCTCACTTTTGAATGTGTATGAAGTACTTGATTGTCGGATTGGGTAATATTGGCGACGAATATCGCGACACCCGCCATAATATAGGATTCAATGTAGTGGACGCTCTGGCTAAAGATTCCGGCGTATCATTCACCGACCGCCGCTACGGCTTTGTAGCCAACATGTCTGTCAAGGGGCGCCAATTGGTGTTACTCAAGCCCTCTACCTACATGAATCTCAGCGGAAATGCTGTACGCTATTGGATGCAACAGGAGAAGATTCCTTTAGAAAATGTATTGATTGTAGTCGATGACCTTGCCCTCCCCTTTGGTGCTCTTCGTTTGAAGCCAAAGGGAAGTGACGCCGGACACAATGGGCTCAAGCACATTGCTACCACGTTGGGCACTCAGGAGTATGCCCGCTTGCGTTTCGGCATAGGAAACGACTTTCCCCGTGGACATCAGATTGATTTTGTACTTGGCCGGTTCACAGACGAGGATATGAAGACAATGCCCGATCGCATTGCCATTGCCGTAGATATGATAAAAAGTTTCTGTCTGGCCGGCCTCGCCATCACCATGAACCAATTCAACAAGAAATAACCCTTCGTATATGTCCAAGATAGAAGCACGTATAGACAAATGGCTGTGGGCCGTGCGTGTATTCAAGACACGCACCATAGCTGCCGATGCCTGCAAAAAAGGCCGTGTAATGATAGCCGGAGCACAGGTCAAACCCTCACGTGTGGTACGTCCAGGCGATGTGGTAGAGGTGCGCAAACCTCCCATCACCTATTCCTTCAAAGTGTTGCAAACCATCGAAAACCGCGTAGGAGCCAAACTCGTACCCGAAGTAATGGAGAACGTTACTCCCGCTGCCCAATACGAACTGTTAGAAATGAGCCGTATCAGTGGTTTTGTTGATCGCGCCCGTGGCACCGGCCGTCCAACCAAAAAGGATCGCCGCGCCATGGACGAGTTCGTAACCCCCTCCTTTGAAGCAGACTTTGATTTCGATTGGGATGACGAGGAAGACGAATAAACGTTCTATTCAAATCCTACAGTTACAAAATCCTTTCCTTCCGCGTACTTCTCCAAAAGAGATTTCATGTAATCTATGGTTTCTTGTAAATGACGGACATCACCGTCATAGCCGTTAACGATGACCAACAAGTGGGTGGTATCAAGGGAAAGTTTTGTACGCTCGTGATCGCTTGTGGGAGTCCCAACCCCTCCTATAGAGTCGCGATAGACAGGCATTCCTTCGATATTCAGTTCACCACGTCCGATACCTTCGTAAGGTTCGCCCGCACGTCCGATACCAAGTGTGAGGGTGTCACCAGTAATTTTGTCTGCATCAAATCCTCCGATGGAGTAACCCGAAGCGATGGAAACGAGATTTATCAAATCGACCACCGTATCTACCTTATACAGTTCAAGGCCACGCAAAAGGCGACGACAGAGCGCCTCACCCGACGGACGATAGCGGCTGGGATCTTTTCCACATCGTTTGTAGGCAGTACGTGTGGCTTGAATAGAAGGCATCTCCTTAATGGAATCCACGGTATAACGATTGCGATACTCTATAGTAAACCGCCCTATCTCCAGCCACAGTTCTCCACTATAAGATGAATTCTTCACCGTTGCTTCCAGTGCCATTCCCTTAAACTCAGGACACGCATGCTTTATTTCTTCCGAACATTGGATATATACCATACCTTTTTCATCTCTTTTGTTTGAAGAACTCTTTCATCAAAGCACAGGCTTCGTCTGCCAACAAGCCATGTTCCACCGCCGTCTTGGGATGCAACGCCTCAGGAGCATAACGACGATAGCCACGCTTTTCATCCGTAGCGCCGAACACCACGCGGTTTACCTGCGCCCAAGCAATAGCACCAGCACACATTACACAAGGTTCTACGGTAACATACAGAGTACAATCAGTCAGATATTTGCCCCCTAAAGAATTGGAGGCGGCTGTTATAGCTTGCATTTCGGCATGAGCCGTCACGTCATTCAATGTTTCTGTCAGGTTGTGTGCACGAGCAATCACGCGTCCCTGACACACCACCACGGCCCCTACGGGCACTTCGCCCTCATCGAAAGCACTCTGCGCTTCGCGTAAAGCCATCTGCATATATTGGATATCAGTCATCTTCGCATTTCATGTTCGTTGAAAAGTGTCGGGTAATCCTCTTCCATCATGTTACGATGAATAAAGGCAAGCAAAGTTTCGCGCATCCAACGCCCTTTATTAGTAATCTTGTACTTCTTCAAATAATTGTCCACAATCAGAGCCTCCTCCTCACTTACCAAACAAACCATCCGTTGATGACGTTTAGGTTCTGTAGGAGGTACCATAACCCGCTTTTTACCACTCTTTCTCATATCATTTGCAAAAATAATGCGAATAAAGTTGAATTACAAGAAAAAAGTTCTTATTTTTGCGATTATTATATAAATAACATCATGAGCGAGCACTATGAATTAGGGAAAAGAGGTGAAGAAGAGGCTGCCAAATACCTACAAAGCAAAGGGCTCTATATTCTACACCGCAATTGGCGAAGTGGGCGAAAGGAAATTGACATTGTGGCACGCGACGGTGAAGAGGTAGCCTTCGTAGAGGTAAAGACACGCCGCAACACCGAATTCGGCCGTCCCGAAGAGGCCATAGATGACCGGAAGATACGACATATTGTATCATCAGCCGATGCGTATGTACGCCGATACAAAGTTGATTTGCCCATCCGCTTCGACATCGTCACGGTGGTGGGTACCGAACCTCCTTATGTAATTGAGCACATCCCCGAAGCCTTCTTCCCTCCGTTGTGGAGATAGAGAAAATAAAATAAACCTATAAACCATGAACATTGAAGAAATAAGAGAGTTTTGTATTAGCAAGAAAGCCACAACAGAAGAATTTCCATTCGACGAGACCACCCTTGTCTTCAAAGTAATGGGAAAGATGTTTGCTTGCATTGACATAGACAACCCTGAGTGGCTTGACTTAAAGTGCGATCCAGAATATGCCTTGGAGTTGCGCGAGCGCTATATGGGCATTGAGGGAGCCTTTCACTTCAACAAGAAGTATTGGAATCAGGTGGCCACCGAAGGGGATGTCCCCGATAAACTTATCCGAGAGCTGATAGACCACTCTTACAACGAGGTGATAAAAAAATTCACCCACAAGATGAGAAAGGAACTGGAGAAGGATTAAAAAACAGATAAAGGACCTTTAAAACAACCGCGTATGAAAAAGAAAAAACATCCATTGCACGGACATGGTTATGGCGGAGCCAACCTGGACGAAGTACAGATTATCACCCTCAAGGAGGTAGATTCCACAAACAACTATCTGCGTAACCTGCCTGCAGACGAAGTTAAAAGGGAATTGGTAGTGGCCGTGGCTAGAAGCCAGACAGCCGGACGCGGACAACGAGGCAACTCATGGGAAAGCGAACCGGAGAAGAACCTCACGTTCAGCATACGTTTGCATCCCACATTTCTGGAAGTGCGCCAGCAGTTCATCCTTTCACAAGCCATTGCACTTAGCATCAAGGAAGTATTGTACGATTATGTACGTTCACCTCATCCACGAATCAAGTGGCCGAACGACATTTATTGGAACAAGAAAAAGTTAGGAGGCATACTCATTGAAAACGACTTGACAGGTAAAATGATTGACCAATGCATTATTGGTGTAGGGCTGAACCTGAACCAAGAACACTTCACCAGCGATGCCCCCAACCCCGTAAGTGTGTGGCAAATTACCGGCCACACTACCGAGCCGCTCACTATACTGCGGAAAATCATGCAACGCTTTGTGGGCTACTACGAACAAATCAAGCAAGGTAATACCCTCGAACTTATCGACAACTACCATAAAGCCCTTTTCCGTCGCGTAGGCTACCACAAATTCCGCATACCGGATGGTGAAGTATTCGATGGCCGTATCCGTCGTGTCGAACCTGACGGCCACCTGATATTAGAAGACACACAAGGCCAGATGCGCACTTTCGGTTTTAAGGAGATTGAGTATGTACTGGATTAAAAGGTTTGCAATGATTTAAAAGTGCCGCTAAGCCATGATAAGGATACTATTTTCTTGGAATCCTTATTCCAGGTTGAATTCCTGTGAGCCAATCATGCAGCCGTCAGAAAACAAATAGACCACGTAGAGACCAGGACTGAGATACTCTTCAATATCCCAATAGATAGAAACTTGTTGTTCTTCGCCAGTGTACTCTATATACTTGCGCACAGAATAAGCCAAGCGACGGTTTTCAAATTCAAAGGTATAGTCACCTTTCGTGAGAATTTCACCGTTGGGCTTCATAATGCGCATATAGATACTTCGTTCACCAGTGGGGGCGGTAGGATTCTTGGCGACAGCGAAGTCAATAGCAAGTTTAGTGGCACGTTTCAGTCTTTCGGTCTTTTTACCACGCTTGTCCTTCATCACCAAGTGAATATCAGTAGCATCAAGCTGAGCGGCAAGGGCAACTTTCTGATTCAGCTCTTCCTTCTCCTCGACGAGTCTGGTCATCTGTTGAGCAGCCTCACGATATTGGGCACGTACCTGCTTATTCTCTTTCGTAAGGGCTGCATTCAGTTGGTTCAGCGAATCAATTTGGAGGACATAGCTACGCATCACAGCACGCACCGTACGGAGTTCCTTTTTCAAACGGGCAATCTCGGCAGCGTTAGTGGACTTTGTCTGACGCAATTCTTCCAACAGGCGGAGAGTTTTTTGCTGCTCACGCTCCAACTTGATTTGAAGAGAATCGTTGTTAATCTGAATCTGTAACTCTTCATACTGGTTAGCAAAGGTGGAATACTCGTTCTCCATCTCTTCCTTTTCCAATTCAAACAGAGCCGCCATCTCTTTATTCTCGTTACTCTTCACTATCAGGAAATAAGACACCACTGCCAATCCTAACACTAATAAGGATATGACCGCAATTACCAAAATACGTCTGTTATTCATCATTGTTTTACAAATATTAGGGCTTCATTGAAGCGAAATCGGTGCAAATGTAGTGCTTTTCAACGAGAAAGAGGCAATTTCTTACAAACTGTTAACTCGTATTAACAAGCTGACGAAGAGAAAACAACAAAAAAAACTGCCCGCGTCCAGTCACAGGAGGCAGGCAGCACACTACAATACAAAATACAAATACAACTAAACGAGATATTTCATTATGAGAATTTCCTCTTTTTACAGTTTTCCTACATGCGTATTTATCATCATACAAC
>CAZDAN010000017.1:0-19208 GCA_964503565.1 uncultured Bacteroides sp. | reverse complement strand
CAAAACTCATCCAAATAAAGCTGAAGGAATTCAGCTTTGATGCCATGATACATGTTGTTCATGTACGTTTCATATCATTTTATAGTTTTATCGTTTCTCTTCAGCGTCACTATCATAATGTCACTGCGTGCACCCGTGCGAATGTTCTTGCGCGAGGTGCCAAGGCCGTTGCTGGTGATGACGGGGATGCCCTGTGTGTTGTGGTTGAGGCCCGTGAGGAAGCGTCGGCCATACTTCGACCCCGTCTCGGGCACAATCCAGCCAAGGAAGGTCACCTGTCCGCCGTGGGTGTGTCCGGCCAGGGCAAGGTCAGTGTGGACAATGTCCACGTCCTCGGTGTAGTCGGGTGTGTGGGTAATCAGGATGACATAGTCCTCGTCCCTCAACGGAGCGGTGGGCGAGGTGGCGTAGCGCTTCAGGTCGAATCCGTTGGCCACGCCGGCCAGGATGAGGCGGTCGCCCTCCCGGCTGAGGGTGTCAAGCTCGTGCTCCAGCAGGCGGATGCCGTTCGCCTGCATGGCGCGGCGAATTTCGTCGGTACACCGCTCGTAGTCGTTGTTGCCCAACACGGCGTAGGTGCCATGGGGCGGATTCACTTCACCAATGGCTTTGAAAAGCGGCTCCACATACTGGCATCCCTCCTGATAGTCGCCACCGAGCAGGAGCAGGTCGGGTCGCTCGTCGTGCAACGCCCGCACGGTGTTCTGCAGGTGGCGCTCCTTATACTTGCTCTCCAGGTGGAAGTCGCTGGCAAAGGCGATGCGGAATCCGTCGAAGGCGGCGGGCACCTGTGGGCTGCTGATGGTGTAGCGGCGGATGCGCCCCACGCCCGGATAGCGGGAGAGCGAAGCACACGACGAGAGTATAAAAACTGTCGCAAGAAGGGTGAAAAAGCCGATTTTCCTCATGTTTGATTCATTTGTCCACCATTTGGTGGGTACAAAGATACGCAACATTCGCGAATTTGCCGTACATTTGCAGAGGAATTGCCAAGAGATTAACACAATTAAAATAAGAAAAACAATGAAGAACAGACTTTTTGCGCTCGCACTGACCCTGATGTGCCTGTTGTCGGCCTCGGCCGAAAACTATCCTTATCGTAGCGACCTCCTGTGGGTGACCGTGCCCGACCATGCCGACTGGCTCTACAAGACCGGTGAGAAGGCTACCGTTGAGGTGCAGCTCTACCGCTATGGTATCCCTCAGGATGGGGTGGTGCTTTCCTACACCTTGGGGCAAGATAACCTGACCCCTGACAAGAGCGGCACCGTCACACTGAAGAACGGACGCGCCCGTGTGGACATGGGCACCATGAAGAAGCCCGGCTTCCGCGATTGCAATTTTACCGTTGAGTTTGGTGGAAAGAAGTACAGCCACCACGTGAAGGTGGGCTTTTCGCCCGAGAAGCTGCAACCCGTAACCAAGCTGCCGAAGGACTTCAACGACTTCTGGGCTGCCGAACTGGAGGCTCTGAAGAAGGTGCCCCTGAAATATACCATCAAGCCTGTGCCCGAGTACTCCACCGACAAGATTGACTGCTACCTGGTGAAGCTGGCCGTGACACGTAGCGGGCAGGCCATCTATGGCTACCTCACCCGCCCCAAGGCCAAGGGATCGTACCCCGTGGTGTTCTGTCCTCCCGGTGCCGGCGTGAAGACTATCAAGGAACCCATGCGCCGCAAGTACTATGCCGAAGAGGGCTGCATCCGCTTCGAAACGGAAATCCACGGTCTGAATCCCGAACTGAGTGCCGACATTTTCAAGGAAATCAGCAACGCCTTCAACAGTCGCGAGAACGGCTATCTCTCCAACGGACTGGAGACGCGTGAGAGCTACTACATGAAACGTGTCTATCTCGGTTGCGTGCGTGCCATCGACTTCCTGACCTCGTTGGATGAATGGGACGGAAAGAATGTGTTTGTGCAAGGCGGCAGCCAGGGCGGAGCCTTGGCACTGATAACCGCCGGACTCGACAAGCGCGTGACGGGCTGTGTGGCCAACCATCCTGCCTTGAGTGACATGGCGGGCTATGCAGCGGGCGGCACAGGTGGCTATCCCCACTTCAACAATGGAAGGAATCTGGAACTGACCAAGAACCAATTGGAGGTGTTGCAATACTTCGACGTGGTCAACTTCGCCCGCCAAATCACCTGCCCCGTGCGCATCACCTGGGGCTACAACGACAATGTCTGCCCTCCCACCACCAGCTGGATGGTCTATAACGTGATGACCTGTCCCAAGGAGCCGCTCATCACCCCCATCAACGAGCACTGGACAACGGAAGAGACCGAGTACGGCCACCTGAAGTGGATTCTGAAGCATCGCAAGTAAGTAGGTAAAGCGTTAAATTTACCAAAGGATATGGAAAAAAGGAAGGAAAGATTTGCTAAACTCTGAAATCTTTCCTTCCTTTGCGTTATTATTAACCCTATATAAAAGAAGAAAAGGACAGCATGGAAACAATTAACTTACAGAAGCCCTACGTTGTGGGCATGGACATAGGCGGAACGAACACCGTGATGGGCATCGTTGACCAGCGGGGGAACATCCTCGACACGGATGCAGTGAAGACAGGAGAGTACGAACGCGTGGAGGACTACGTGGAGGCCGTGTGTGCCAAACTCATCCCCCTGATTGAGAAGCATGGCGGAGCCGACAAGTTCCGCGGTATGGGCATCGGTGCGCCCAATGCCAACTACTATCGTGGCACCATCGAACAGGCACCCAACCTGCCGTGGAAAGGCATTGTGCCCTTGGCCGACATGTTCAAGCAGAAAACTGGTGTGCCCGTAGCCATGACCAACGACGCCAACGCGGCAGCCTTGGGCGAAATGACCTACGGAGCGGCCCGTGGCATGAAGGACTTCATCATGATAACCCTCGGGACAGGCGTGGGCAGCGGCATCGTCACGGGCGGCCAGATGCTCTATGGCCACGACGGCTTTGCCGGTGAACTGGGACACGTGTGCGTTGACCGCTCGTCCGACGCACGCCTCTGCGGATGCGGCCGGCGGGGATGCTTGGAGGCCTATTGCTCGGCCACCGGTGTGGCACGCACGGCACGCGAAGTGTTGGTGGCCAGTGCCGAACCCAGCCTGTTGCGCCAGGTGCCCGCCGAACAGATTACCTCGAAGGATGTGTACGACGCAGCCGTGAAAGGCGACGCACTGGCATTGGACATTTTCCAACGCACGGGCGAGACGCTGGGACGAGCCATTGCCGACTTCATCGCCTTCAGCAGCCCCGAGGCCATTGTCCTCTTTGGCGGACTCACCAAGGCGGGCGAATACATCATGCGCCCCATCCGCGAAGCGGTGGAAGCGCACGTGATGCCCATCTTCAAGGGAAAGACCAAAATCCTCTTTTCGGAACTGAAGGATGCCGATGCCGCCGTCTTAGGAGCCAGCGCACTGGGGTGGGAGGCGAAGTGAATTTCAGGCGCGGATTACGCACGCTTTCGCTCCATTTTCCCTATTTTCCGCTTCTAAAGTTCCGTCGTTCTTGAGCGGACATAAAAATGCGACTTGCTTTTTTCTTTTTGCGACTTGCAAAATCTGAAAAGCAAGTCGCAAATTTTGAAATGCAAGTCGCATTTTTTATGCTTGCAGAGCTGGCTGTACTTACAATGCTTGTCCGTTGAATGTCGAGTTGGTGATTGTCACCCCTTCGGCTCCGACGATGGAGTTGAGTTTCTCGTCGGTGATGCCATTGAATTGGCAGTTTTTCAGTGTCACGTTCTTTACACAAATGTGGTCTTCCAGTCCGTCAATCCAGATGCCGTAGCGGCTTTTCCCGCAGGTGATGTTCTCCAGCTGGATGTTTTCAAACAGGGGGAAGTAGGGGCCTTCGGTCACCTTCTCGTACTTCAACTCCAGTTTCAGAACGGCCTGCAGACATTCGCTGATGTTGATGTTGCGGATGTAGAACCCGCTCACCACACCGCCACGGATGGCGTTTGACTTGATGCGGAAGGGACGGTCCATCTCGGGGCTTCCTATCTGGCAATTTTCCATCCACACGTTGTAGCAGCTGCCCGAAATTTCGCTACCGATGGCCACGCCGGCGTGGCCGTCCTTCATCTGACAGTTGCGCACGATGATGTTGCGACTGGGTAGCGACCAGGCGCGTCCGTCGTTGTTGCGTCCGCTCTTGATGGCTATGCAGTCGTCGCCGGTGTTGAAGATGCAGTTTTCGATGAGTACGTTCTCGCACGACTCGGGGTCGCAACCGTCGTTGTTGGGCCCGTGGCTGTCGAAGGTGACTCCGCGCACCACGATGTTCTTTGACATCAGCGGGTGGAGCAGCCAGAAGGGGGCATTGTTCAGTGTCACTCCCTCGACCAAGATGCGGTTGCATTGGTAGAACTGGATGAATTGTGGGCGCAGCTCGTCCTTCTCGGTGAAGAGGCGGTCGGCAATGGAGGTCACGTGTTTCTCAAAGTCGTGGAGCTTCTCCTTTCCCATAAACTTGCCGATGGCTTTGTCCTCGGCCGAGGTGCGGGCGCGCAGCTTCCACCAGTTCTCCCACGAGGCTTGTCCGTCCAACACGCCTTCGCCCGTCACGGCAATGTTCTCCTGCCGATAGGCGTAGATGAGTGGCGACATGCCCATGCAGTCGATTCCCTCCCATCGGGTGGGCACTTGCGGGGCATAGTCGGTGGCGAGGGTCGAGAACTTCAGTGTGGCCCCCTTCTCGATGTGGAGGTTCACGTTCGACAACAGGTGTATGGCCTTGGTGAAGTATTCGCCTGCGGGGATTGTCACCCGTCCGCCACCTGCCCGATGGCAATCGCTGATGGCGCGGCGCAGCTTGTCCGAGATATCTTCGCCAGCCACGGCCTGATAGTCGGTCACTACATTGAAGGTGCGTGTCGGGAAGTGGGTCAACTGTATCTGTCGCTCCACCTTGGGCATGGCTTCCCAGGGGGTGGCATTGTCCACGATGATGGAGTCTGTCGGGCGCTCATTGGAGGAGGCACTTGGGCAGTTGCAACCGGTGAGAGCCAATAGCAGAGAGCAGCAAAATAGGGCTGTCAGTGTCTGTTTCTTCATGATGTAAATGGTTTAAAGAGTTAAAAAATCACGCAAATATAGACAATAATATGAGTTAGTGACACATTTTTTTCTGTCGTTTTGAAAAAAAGGTGTATTTTTGCGCCATAATCAGTATGTCTCATGAGTGTACATTCACTAAAAACCACAGATAAAGTGCCCGAACCCACGCTGCGTCGCCTGCCTTGGTATCTGTCCAATGCGCGGCTGATGAAGGAGCAGGGCGAACGCTATGCCTCTTCCACCCGATTGGCCCTGCAATTGGGGATGGATTCATCGCAGATAGCCAAGGACCTCTCCTATGTCAACGTCTCGGGCAAACCTCGCATGGGGTATGAGGTGGACGAACTGATTGACGTGTTGGAGCGTTTCCTTGGGTTCACAGAGCGGCACACTGCCTTCCTCTTTGGAGTGGGAAGCCTGGGGGCTGCCTTGTTGTCCGACTCGGGGTTGAGTCAGTTCGGTTTGGAGATAGTGGCTGCATTCGACGTCAATCCGGCTTTGGTGGGAAAGACCATCAATGGAATCCCTGTTTACCATACGGATGAGTACCCTGAAAAAATGCAGGAGTACAATCATGATGTCCACATCGGAGTGCTGACGGTTCCCATTAACATCGCTCAAGAGATAACGGACAAGATGGTGGCCAGTGGCATACGTGCCGTGTGGAACTTTACCCCTTTCCGCATCCGGGTGCCTGAGACCATCGTGGTGCAGAACACATCGTTGTATGCTCATTTGGCATTGATGTTTAACCGCTTAAACCTGAACAAATGAAGATTATAGCCATCGGCATGAACTATGCCGAACACAATAAAGAACTTGATAATACGTTAGTACCTGAGAAGCCTGTCATCTTCATGAAGCCCGACTCGGCCATTCTGAAGGATGGTAAACCATTCTTTATACCTGAGTTCTCGGAGCGGGTCGATTATGAGACAGAACTGGTCGTGCGCATTTGCCGCCTTGGCAAACACATTGCTCCGCGATTTGCCCATCGCTATTACGATGCTGTGACGGTGGGTATCGACTTCACTGCCCGCGACTTGCAGAACGACTTCCGTTCTAAGGGTCTTCCGTGGGAGTTGTGCAAGGGGTTCGACGACTCGGCTGTGTTGGGTGATTTTGTCCCTATGGACCGATTGCCGGCCATACAGGATCTGCACTTCCACCTCGACATCGACGGGCAGACAGTGCAACGGGGACACACGGCTGACATGCTGTTCAAGGTGGACGAAATCATTGCTTACGTCAGCCAGTTCTGTACATTGAAGATAGGCGACCTTCTCTTTACCGGCACTCCCGTTGGGGTGGGGGCGGTCAGCGTGGGACAACATTTGCAGGGCTATCTCGAAGGGGAGAAACTGCTCGACTTCCACGTGAGATAAGGAACATTTATAATATTGTAGAGGCTATGCACATTCCTATTCGTACTTGGTTGGTTACCTTGTTGGTATGCTTCTTCTTGTCGCCTCGTCAGATGCAGGCGCAGGAGTTTTTGGATGTTGATTGGGAGGTGATGCAGATTGATTCTGTATTGCCTGTCTTTTCTCATATCATACCTTTGGAGAGTGATTTTGACCAATATGAATATCATGTGGATTTGGAATATCCTGAGTTTGAACCTCTCCCCTTGGCTGATGCCCGTCGGTTGGAGGCAATGCACACCGCTTTGCCTGCTCTTCCCAAAGTTGAAAGTTATGTGGGGCTTGATTCCAAGCGGGGATTTCTATACACTTCGTTGGTTCCGCTTGTCTTTCGTGAGGGAGAGTATCAACGTTTGACGTCGCTGAAACTTGCCGTCAAGCGCACTCCCAAGCAGGGGGCTTTTACTCGCGTTGCTACAAATGCCGTGACGGAACGGTATGCGGCAAACTCCCTTCTTGCCCAAGGACGGTGGGTGAAGATTGCCGTTGGTGAAACTGGCGTGTTCCGAATTTCGCATAGCGAGTTGCGTGCGATGGGATTCAATGAACCTTCTCGTGTGCGCTTGTATGGACATGGGGGGCAGATGATGGCCGAAAGCAATGTGCAGGCTTGCATCGACGATTTGAAGGAGGTGCCTCTATATCGTCGCAGTGGCGATGTTTTGTTCTATGCCCATGGAACCGTGTCGTGGAAACGTTCCTCCAATGGCTTTGAGCATAGCCGGAATACCTATTCTGATAAAGGGTATTATTTTCTGACCGAGGACGCATCTGTAGAGCCGATGCCGTTTCCTGTGCAAGAGAATAAGGTTGATGCGGGGATTGTAGTTGATTCATACCCCGACTATGTCTTGCATGAAAAGGATGAGTTCAGTTGGTTGCATCGTGGGCGGGTGTTCTTCGAAAATAAAGATTATAAAGATGCGCACGCGAACAGCTACACTTTTGACATCCCTGGTGTGATGCCTGAGAAGAGTGCCACAGTGAAGGTGGCCTTTGGCTCCAACGATGCGAGCAACTCTACCGTGAAGGTTTATGTGAACACAGGTGAAACAGGATCTTTTTCAATAAGTGCAGCTGCGGGTTATACCAAGTTTCAGACAAGCAGCCGTGTGTTGGATTGTACGGGCAGCGTGGCTGACCGTACGACGGTTGCACTTCTTCATGACTCAGAGGCTTCGGGTTATTTGGATTACATTACATTGAACTTTACCCGCCAATTGGCTTTGCGCGGTGCTTATACCGGCTTTCGTGCCCATTCTGCTGGAAGCAAGACGTTTGCCATATCTGGTGCAGATGCCAACACCGTTGTGTGGCGTGTGGCAGACAATGGCTCGGAAGGCTACACCTATACCCAATTGGATGGTACGTTGGCGAATGGAGTCTATCAAGTGCCTGTTGATGCTGCGTTGACCGATGAATATGTGGCGTTGAATACGGCTTCATCCTTTTTCCCCAGTGTGGAGGTGGTGGGCGTGGTTGCCAATCAGGACTTGCATGGCATGTCGCCGATAGACATGCTGATAGTGGTGCCCGCTTCGGCTAAATGGATAAGTCAAGCCGAACGGCTGGCCGAACTGCATCGCCAACACGATTCGTTGCGTGTGGCTGTGGTGCGAGCCGATCAGATATATAATGAATTCTCTTCCGGTACACCCGATGCAACAGCTGTCCGTCGTTTTATGAAGATGTTCTACGACCGTGCCCAGACGTTGGACGATGCGCCCAGATACTTGTTGCTCTTTGGTGATTGTGCGGCCGATAACCGCATGGTGACGAGTGAATGGAAACGCAGTAACCCCAATGATTTCTTGCTTTGCTTCCAGTCTCAATTGTCAAGCAGTGAAACTCGTTCGTATGTGATGGAAGAGTATTTCTGCCTTTTGGATGACAATGAAGGAACAGATTGGACAAAAGCCAAGGCTGATGCTGCAGTAGGACGCTTGACGGTGCGTTCGTTGGCACAGGCTAAAGTCGTAGTGGACAAGATTGAAGCCTATATGCAGAATAGTGAAGCCGGTGCTTGGAAGAATACAGTGTGTGTGATGGGCGACGATGGTGATGCCAATCGTCACATGATAGAGGCCGACAAGATTGTTGATTGCATTCAAGAAAGTAACTCCGATATAGTAGTCAGCAAAATCTATTGGGATGCGTACCTGAGCGAGAATGCCTCTACAGGCCGTCGTTTTCCGGAAGTGACACAGCGTATTCGTGAACAATCGGCTGAGGGTGCATTGATGATGTACTATACCGGACATGGTAGTGCTTCCAGTCTTTCGCATGAGTTGGCATGGGGAAGCGACGAAATGGCTGCACTCAGCTCTCCTCGTCTGCCTTTATGGGTGACTGCGGCTTGTGACACGTCGCCCATAGATCTGCCCGAGGATAATATGGGTGAAATTGCTTTGTTGAATGAAAAGGCTGGTGCTATTGCTTTTTTGGGAGCAACCCGTTCGACGTATGGTACCAATAGCAATCCGTTGCACATCCTTTTCTGCAAATATCTGTTTCGCGATGGCTTCTCCATGGGTGAAGCGTTGCGCTTGGCAAAAAACAGTTATTTGCCCTCCTATGCTGAGAATAACCTGCATTACGTCCTCATAGGAGACCCTGCTTTGCGTCTCTCTATACCTGACCAGTATAAAGTGGAAGTTACGGAAGTGAATGGCGTATCGGTTGATAGGAATACATTGCATCAATTTCAGGCCGGTAGTCTGGTGACATTGAAAGGGCGTATAGTGGACAATCACGGCAAAAGCCAAACTGCGTTCAATGGTCTTGTGCATCCCTCTGTATATGGCGGAAAGAGTAAGGTGGTTTGTAAAATGAACGACCCAGAATTGGACGAAGCCTTTGAGTTTTGGGATTATTCACAAAAGGTATATGTGGGAAGTGATTCGGTGCGTAACGGACAATTCAGTTTTACATTCCCCGTGCCGTTGGATATCAGCTATAGTGAAGATTGCGGAAACATTTATTTTTATGCCCAAAGCAGTACCCGCGAAGAAGCACAGGGCGCTTATGGCGATTTTTATCTGGATGGTACGAAGGAGAATCTGGTGAACGATTCTATTGGGCCTGAGATTGCTGTTTTTCTGAATAGTACAGATTTTGTGATGGGTGACCGAGTGAATGAAACTCCCTTGCTGATGTTGGCATTGCATGATGACCAGGGAATCAACACAACGGGAAGCAGCATTGGGCACGACCTGATAGCTATCATAGACAATGATCCTCAAAAGACATTTGTACTGAATAGTTACTACGTATCGGAGCCGGGTGACTATACCCGTGGTACGGTGACTTATAGCTTGCCGGAATTGGAAGAGGGTAGGCATACTCTGCTGGTGCGTGCATGGGATGTGCTCAATAATTCTACGACCGTTGAGGTTCCGTTTGAAGTCGTCAATGGTTTGCGTCCTACAGTAGGGTATATATGGAATACGCCGAATCCTGCACGAACGACCACAACTTTCGTCATTACTCACAATCGTCCGCAAACAGAGTTGGAGGTAAAGATTGACCTTTACGATTTCTCTGGCAGACTTTTGTGGAGTCATTCGCAAAATACGGTCTCTTCAAGTAACGAGGTGCAAATAACATGGAATCTCACTACGGACGGTGGGCAACCGATAGGCAATGGTGTATATCTTTATCGGGTGACTCTCTCTTCTGCAGGAGGTGAAGAGGTGTCGAAGGCACGAAAAATCGTTGTGGCAAGGCAATAAATTGCCAGGAATCAAGTTTTATTTAGGTATGAATTAACGATGACAATATGAAGAAACATCTTATTATAGTAACAATGCTGATGCTCTGTACGATACAGAACGTATGGGCACAAAAGGAACAGTTCAATCCTGTACAACATGGTGTAACCTCACTGATGGTGGCACCTGATTCACGCGGTGGTGGTATGGGTGATGTGGGTGCAGCCACCGACCCTGATGTCTATTCCCAATATTGGAATCCAGCCAAGTATCCGTTCAATATTGCCCGTGCAGGGGTGGGAATTTCTTACACTCCGTGGCTCCGCCAGTTGGTGAGCGATATGGACTTGGCATACGTCTCTGGTTTTTATCGTATTGGTGACTATTCAGCTCTGAGTGCCGGTCTCCGCTACTTCTCCTTAGGTGAGGTGGGTACTGGCGAGTGGGACGAGAATGGCGACCCTGTTAATACCATCAATCCTTATGAAATGGCTGTTGATGTGGCCTATTCGCGTATGTTATCCGAAACTTTCTCGGCAGCCGTAGCCCTTCGTTTTATCTATTCTGATTTGGCTTGGAATGAAGCAGAGGATATTACACCTGGTTCAGCCTTTGCGGCCGATATCGCATTCTACTACAATAACTACATTCTGTTGGGGCAGCGTGAGTGTATGCTTGGCTTGGGTGCCAACATCTCTAATATCGGTAGCAAAATATCTTATGACGAAGGAAATACCAGTGAATTTGTTCCTACTAACTTCCGCATTGGTGCATCGTTGCTTATCCCTATCGACGAATATAACACCATCTCGTTCAGTGCCGATGCCAATAAATTGTTAGTACCCACTCGTCCGATGCAAGCCGAGGATGAGAATGACCAAGATTATCAAGACCGTTTGCAGAAGGATTATTATGACCTTTCTCCTATTACTGGTATTTTCAAATCGTTCAATGACGCTCCTGGTGGATTCAGTGAGGAGTTGAAGGAGATTCAGTGGAGCGTGGGTGCTGAGTATATGTACAATAACCAGTTTGCTGTGCGTGCCGGCTATCATCACGAAGACCCCTACAAGGGTAATCGTAAGTATTGGACGGTGGGTGCTGGTTTCAAGATGAATGTATTCTCATTGGATGCCTCTTACATTGTCTCTGTAGCACAAACTAACCCCCTTGACCAAACACTTCGCTTCTCTCTGTCGTTTGATATGGATGGTTTGCGCGACATTTTTGGCAGATAAAAGTCATAGATAGAGTATGAAAATCAGAGTAGGTTTTGGTTTTGACGTCCACAAGTTGGTTGGGGGACGCGAATTGTGGTTGGGCGGTGTACGTTTGGAGCATGAGTTGGGATTGCTGGGGCACTCCGACGCTGACGTGTTGATTCACGCTATTTGCGATGCCCTTTTGGGGGCGGCCAATATGCGTGATATTGGTTATCACTTCCCCGACAATGCAGGTGAGTATAAGAATATAGATAGTAAAATATTGCTTGCCCGCACCATAGAGCTGATAGCTACCAAAGGGTATCGCGTGGGCAATATTGATGCTACCGTGTGTGCCGAACGTCCCAAGTTGAAGGCTCATATCCCTCACATTTGTGAAACATTGGCTCGTGTGATGGACGTTGACGTGGACGATGTGTCCGTCAAAGCGACTACGACCGAGAAACTCGGTTTTACTGGCCGTGAAGAAGGTATTTCGGCTTATGCCACAGTGCTGATAGAGAAAGATTGAAATCTGCGTCTAAATAATTATTTTGGAAATAAATCCAATTGTCCGTCACCCAAGAGGTTGAAACTCATGCGGTGATAGGGGGTTGTACCGTGCAGGCGTATGCCTTCGCGGTGTTTCTTTGTCGGGTAACCTTTGTTTCCCTTCCAGTCGTAGTAGGGAAATTCCTCATGCAGGCGATTCATGTAGTCGTCGCGATAAGTCTTGGCCAAGATGGATGCAGCAGCGATGGAGAGGTATTTGCCATCGCCCTTCACTACCGTCGTGTGTGGCAGGTCGTGATAAGGCTTGAAGCGGTTCCCGTCGATGATGAGTGCTTCGGGCCTCACCTTCAACCCATCCACGGCGCGGTGCATGGCCAGTATAGAGGCATTCAGAATGTTTATTTTGTCTATTTCTTTAGGTGAAACTGTACCCACGGCCCATGCAATAGCCTCTCGCTCTATTACTTCGCGTAGAGCATACCGTTGCCGTTCGGTCAATTGCTTTGAATCATTCAATAGCTCATTATGAAAATCCTTAGGCAGAATCACGGCTGCTGCATACACAGCTCCGGCCAAACAACCGCGTCCGGCTTCGTCGCATCCAGCTTCCACTAAATCCTTGTTCAGGTAAGGTAATAACATATCAATTCTTCTTTCTTTGTCCTCTCTTGATAAGGAAAAACAAAAAAGGACGCATCTCACGACACATCCTTTCCTGCGCTTCAGGATGGGCTTGAACCAACGACCCCATGATTAACAGTCATGTGCTCTAACCAACTGAGCTACTGAAGCATTAAGTTTAACCTTTAAAATGAGAACGCTTTATTTTATATTGTTTCGCGCTTCAGGATGGGCTTGAACCAACGACCCCATGATTAACAGTCATGTGCTCTAACCAACTGAGCTACTGAAGCAGTGATTCCGTACTCTTTATTTCCGAAATGCGGTGCAAAAGTAATGCTTAATTTTGAATTGTGCAACATCTTGGATAAAAAAATGAAAGAAAAATGTTGCTTTCTGCTATAAATTGGCTTTTCTGATGGATTTTCCTTTGTTGAAACTCTTTTTTAGGCTGTTTTTTTTTCTCTTTTCTTGGTTGGCATTTTCTCTTTCCTTACACAGTGTGTGATGGGATGTTCGCAATTTAGAACGGGGCTAACCCTTGAATGAATTTACTGCCTCAATCACATGTTGTACCTCGTCGTCGGTCATGGCAGGACTGATAGGGAGACTAAGGATTTCGCGATGGATGCGCTCGGTGATGGGCAAGGAGAGATGATTCCACTCTCGATAAGCCTCCTGCCGATGGGGAGGGATGGGGTAGTGAATCTGTGTTTGGATGCCCTGCTCGGTCAAATGTTTCTGAAGTTCATCGCGATGTTCGCATCGCACGGTAAAGAGGTGGAATACATGGCCAAGCCATGAACGTACTTGTGGAGTGCGCACCATGGGGTTGTCTATCCGTTTGATGTAGCGACGGGCCAACTGGCGACGACGGTCATTGTCGGCATCAAGGCGAGTCAGCTTCACTCTGAGGATGGTCGCCTGTACTTCGTCGAGACGGCTATTCATACCTTTGTTCACGTGAACATATTTTTCTTGTGAACCGTAGTTTGCCAATGTGCGCACGGTGCGGGCAAGCAGGCGGTCGCTCGTCACTACGGCTCCTCCATCACCCAATGCTCCCAAGTTTTTGCCAGGATAGAAACTGAATGCGGCCGCATCGCCTAAGGCGCCTACGCGTGTTCCTTTGTATAATGCGCCATGTGCTTGGGCGCAATCTTCGATAATCTTCAACCCATGTTGGTGGGCGGTAAGGCGGACGGAGTCCATATTGCATACCTGTCCGTAGAGATGTACCACCATGATGGCGCGTGTGCGGGGAGTGACGAGCAGATTCATCTCGTTAACATCTATCAAGGCATCTTCGTCGTTGGGTTCGCACAGGATGGGTGTCAGTCCTGCGCGGGTGATGGAGAGTATGGAGGCAATATAGGTATTGGCGGGCACTATTACTTCGTCGCCTTCGCTCCATCCGTACATCTCACGCCAAGCCATCAATATCAAGGTCAAAGCATCCAAGCCGTTGGCCACACTTATGCAATGTGTTGAGTCGCAATATTCGGCGAATGCCTTTTCAAACTTCGCAACTTCTTCACCTAATAGGTACCATCCCGAAGAAACCACACGTTGTACTTCGGCAGAAAGTTTGGGTTCGAAGGAGGCGGTGATGCGTTGTATGTCAAAGAATTTAATCATGTTTTCTTTTCTTATAAGGTTTATAGGGACTATAGGAACTATAGATTTATAGCATAAGAGTCATACACTACGGCTCGTGCGCCGAAGGCTTCCTTTTGTCGTAGAAGCCCTTCGTTGAGTACGTATCCGCCTTGTTCGGTGGAGATTCCGAAGTCGAGATAGTGCTTCTTTGCATACCGTTCGCCAATCAGCCAGGTGTAGAGCGCATCCATGGCACCCAGTTCCTTTCCTTCGAGTGAAGCGGCCATGTATTGGGCATGAACCAAGTGCTCCATCTCGTAGATAAGTGTACCGGCCAGCATTCGTCCGTCGGCACTATGCACGGCAAAGAGGCGGATCTGTTCGGGGAAACGACTTTGCAAGAGTTGCATCTCCTCTAAAGAATGTACGGGCGAAGTCTGATGTCGGTCACCAAGTACCTGTTTGAGTATTTCCCAAAAGGAAAAGAGATCTGTGCTTTCACTGATACTTATTTCTGAATTGAGTGCACGTTTGGCCGTGCTTTTCCTTCCCTTACTCAAGGGGTAAGGATTTCTCATGTCTATAGCCGAAGAAATGCCGCGCGTGTGCAACGTCGCTCCATTTCGAAAAAGGGCATAGAGGTCTTCCTCCGAAGGATACCTATTATATATATAAGGTATAGGCTTGTAGATTAACCTGAGGGCATTCAATTCGGTACGCATCCACTCTGTCATGGTTGCAAAGATGTCCATTACGCGAATGCCAGTCAGTTCCTTGCTCATTACGAGGCCGCCGTAGGTAAGTCCCTGGTGAGAGTGTATGGTGTGTTCGCTTTCCACCCAATTGGCGGGAAGCAAGGCCACCAACCGTCCTTTGCGGTAAAACATCAGCGAGCAATCGGTAAAACGGTGGGCATGGTAATCCATGTAAGCACGTTCGAACAGGAAAGTGCCATTGCGCGACGAGCGGACAAAAGTGTTCCACTCGGCTTGTCGTTCGGGAGTATATCTGACTATTTCAACCATTTGCATTCGATAAATTGGTCATATTCGCGTATGTAATCGGCTTCGTCGTACTCGTGTGAAGCTAACACCAGACAGACGGCGCCCGACGAAAAGTTCTCTAATGTGCGCCAAATGCCTGGCCCTATGTAGAGGGCTTGAAAGGGACTGTTCAGGAAAACGGTGTGCTGTTCGCGGCCATCGTTCAATGTGACGGAGAAACTTCCACTGACGGCCACTAACAATTGCTCCAATTGGCGATGGGCATGACCTCCGCGTTGTTCGCCACAAGGGATGTCGTAGAGGTAATAGACACGGCGTGTGGCAAAAGGGACTTCCGTCAAATTGTTCATTGCCGTCAGGTTACCCGCCCGATTGTGCACCTTAGGCAACGGCATCGTGTGACAAGCATCGGCCAAGCGGCTCTGTTGGTAGGGTATCTTCGGGGGAATTGTCTCTGCATTTTTTTTCTCCCGTTGGGAAAAACTTTTTTCCTCACGGGAGAGAAAAACAAACTCGTCGAAGTCGCGGATATAGTCAGCTTCGTTATATCGGGTGGAAGAAAGGACGAGGCAAAGTGAGTTGGTGGAAAAGTTCTCCATCCGTCGCCATGTCATGCACGGCACATAGATTCCCTTGTAAGAACGGTTAAGATGATAGCGGCGTTCTTTCTTCCCGTCGTGAAACACCACATCGAAACTGCCCGAAAGAGCCACAATGAACTCCTCCTGTTCGCGAAAAGCATGGCTTCCGCGCACTTCGCCTCCCGGCACGTCGTAAATCCAATAGACGCGCTCGATAGCAAAAGGTATATGACGCAATTCTTCGATAAAGGAAAGATTGCCTCGCTCCTCAACTATCTTCGGAAGCTGGATAACCTGCTCATTATTAGTTGTTATATCTTTGTTGCACTTTTCCATTACAAAAATATTTGCCACAAAGGTAGAAAAAAGTTTTGGAAAACGTTGTGCAATCCAAAATAAATCTCTACCTTTGCACCGCATTTGAGAAAGATGCTCGGTTTAAGTGACCCGTTTGGAAGTGTGGGTGAGTGGCTGAAACCACCAGTTTGCTAAACTGACGTACGGGTAACCGTACCGGGGGTTCGAATCCCCCCGCTTCCGCTTCTTTCTTCAATATGCAAATGGCGCTTTCGTCTAGCGGCTAGGACACATGCCTCTCACGCATGGAACACGGGTTCGATTCCCGTAGGCGCTACAAGGTTCAGGCAGTTACTCGAGTGAGTGACTGCTTTTTTGTTGTAATGCGGGTGCTACCCTCCCCCTATTTCACCAGTTCTGCAATTTAGTAAAAAAAGAAGAACACTTACTTTACCAACGGAGCATATATTAAATGGCTCATGGAGTCGTCCGTGTGGTTGATACGGACTCTGTCACGTTAAAAAAACAAAGCCGAATCAGAAAAAGGGAAGTATTTTTATGGCTCTTTGCAGGTTTTGTTATACCTTTGTACAAAGATTCAAATATCCGATAATGATGAATACGTACACAAACATCACTGCTGAAGAGATTCAGGAAGATATGCGCTACCTGCAACTGCTGGCTCACCGATACCCGACCATAGCCGATGCCAGCACCGAAATCATCAACTTGCAAGCTATCCTGAATCTGCCCAAAGGAACTGAACACTTTTTGGCTGACCTGCATGGAGAATATGAAGCCTTCCTGCACGTGCTGAAGACCGCATCCGGCTCCGTCAAGCGCAAAGTGAACGAAATATTCGGAAACACACTGCGCGAATCAGAAAAGAAAGAGTTGTGCACGCTCATCTATTACCCCGAACAAAAACTCGGATTGGTCAAGGGTGTAGAGAAGGATTTGGAAGACTGGTATATGACCACCCTCAACCAACTGGTACGCGTATGTCAGAATGTATCCTCGAAATACACCCGTTCGAAAGTGCATAAGGCACTCCCGCAAGAGTTTTCATACATCATTCAAGAACTGCTTCACGAATCGACCATCGACCCCAACAAGGCCGCATACATCAACGTCATCATCTCATCCATCATCGAGACACGCCGGGCCGACGACTTCATCATAGCCCTTTGCAAACTCATCCAGCAGCTGACCATCGACCAACTGCATATCGTAGGAGACATCTATGACCGTGGTCCTGGTGCACATATCATCATGGACACTCTCTGCGATTATCACCATTTCGACATCCAATGGGGTAACCATGACATCCTTTGGATGGGAGCAGCCGCAGGCAACGATGCCAATATGGCCAACGTATTGCGTATGTGTATGCGCTATGGCAATCTGACGACGCTTGAAGATGGATATGGCATCAACCTCCTCCCCCTGGCCACTTTCGCCATGGAAACTTACGCAGACGACCCCTGCACTCTATTCGGCCCAAAAATTGACGAAAACGACACAACGCACAATGCCAAGGCACGCCGCTTGATGGCTCAGATGCACAAGGCAATCAGCATCATACAATTCAAGTTGGAGGCCGCCATCATCAAACGCCGACCCGACTTTGACATGGACGACCGCCTGCTGCTACATCACATAGATTTCGACAAAGGAGTGTTCGTCCTTGACGGCAAGGAATATGAAATGAACGACACCTTCTTCCCCACCATCGACCCTGCTGACCCTTATCGGCTCAGCACCGAAGAAGAAGAGATAATGGAAAAGATACACCACTCGTTCGTCATGAGCGAGAAATTGAAAAAACATATGCGTTGTATGTTGAAAAACGGATGCATGTACAACGTCTGCAACTCCAATTTGCTTTTTCACGCTTCTGTGCCGCTCAATGCCGACGGATCGCTCAAAGACGTACTCATCGGTGGCAAATATTACAAAGGGAAAGCCATGTTGGAGAAGGTGGGACAGCTCATCCGGTCGGCCTTCAACGAAGACACAGTACCCGAAGAGAAACTTTTTGCACGCGACTATATGTGGTATCTATGGTGTGGCAAAGATGCCGCTCCCTTCGACAAAGACAAGATGTCCACCTTCGAGCGCTATTTCATCAAAGACAAAGCTCTGCACAAAGAGACCAAAGGCTATTACTATACCCTGAGGAACGACGAGAAAGTCTGTGATATGCTGCTTGATGAATTTGGAGTAGTGGGCAAACACCGCCACATCATAAACGGCCACGTGCCTGTAAAAACCCTGAAAGGGGAAACTCCTATCAAAGCCAACGGCAAACTGTTGGTCATCGATGGAGGATTCAGTAAAGCCTACCAACCCGAAACAGGTATAGCCGGATACACACTCGTCTATCACTCACGCGGAATGCAATTGGTGCAACACGAGCCTTTCACCTCTACTCAAAAGGCTATTGAAGAGGGACAAGACATCAAATCCACCACCTTGCTTGTAGAGCTCAGCCAACAACGCATGATGGTGCGCGACACCGACAAAGGCCGCGAACTTTCCCGGCAAATCACCGACCTGAAGCGACTGCTTGTAGCTTATCGGCGCGGTTTCATCAAAGAACATGGGAAATAGGCAAGAAGCATTTCTGGCATAATGATATTCAAGCACAAATTACACGGATTGACACGGTTTCATCTTAGTGAAATATATCCGTGCTCTGCATAATTTGTGCCTGAAGAAATCAGACAGGGGTATTTTTACCACTATCTACATTGCTTTTTTTAAAAGCATCAATATGACATCATTGCCGGAAGCTCTTTAGCTTCATCAATCATTTTCTGCAATTCAGCAACAGAAGGAACACGGTTGACGAGATTCTTCTCTGCGTTCACCTCTTCCATTTTAGCCTGCAAGTTGGCAGCCACACGATGTTTCAGTTCTTTCACGGTATCCACGCCTGCGGCCTCAAGCAACTCTGCGAATTGAGGGCCTACTCCATGAATGCGGATCAAGTCAGCATGGTTTGTCCATTTCAAAATCAGTTTTTCAGAAATGCCAGTCTCAGCAGCAACAGCCTTGCGTCCGGCAGGAGCAGCACACTTTTCCAACAATGCATCTGTTGTAGTAATGCCTGCGGCAAGCATCTTTTCGTTGTAAGCCTCGCCTACACCTTCAATGTCAATAATTTTATAAGCCATAACTTTGGGTATTTTTTATTAAGT
>CAZDAN010000016.1:16459-19467 GCA_964503565.1 uncultured Bacteroides sp. | reverse complement strand
CCGAAGGAGTAACCCGAGTTGCCTGCCCAAGCCACCAACTGCCCGCGCTTCACAGGGAAGCGGGAGGAGGTCAACGTTGTATCGAGGGCAAAGGTCTCGTACTTATATTGATGTTCGCGCACAAGCGTTGCCACTTCGGGAAGGAAGCGTTGCAGATGACCGTGCACGGTGGTGTAGCCATTGTCGTGGGTGATGTAGAGGGCGTTACCATATCCGCCCGGCGCCACACTGATGCGCGAGATGTATCCGTCGGCAGGGCAATAGAGGGGCTTTCCCTCCACGCCTTGCGTCTTAAAGTCGAGTCCGCCGTGGAAATGGTTACTCCGAAGTTCGGCAAAGTTTCCGCTCAGATACAAGGGGAAATCAAAGGGAACACGGAAAAGCCCCTTTTGCCCTGTGATGGGCAAGATGGAAAAGAATGCAAATGCAAGGGATAGAAGTTGTGTACGCATACAACAAGTTCGTTCAAAATCATATTTTAGGCACGGATTTCACGGATTACACGAAGATTTGGACATTACCAACCGCGTAATCCGTGAAATCCGTGCCTATTAGAAATCAACATGCCTTGAAACTCATGTCGAGGCCTTTGACTGAATGGGTGAGCGCACCCACGGAGATGAAATCAACACCACACTCGGCATAGTCGCGCAAGGTGTCGAAGGTGATACCGCCGGATGACTCCGTCTCGAAGTGTCCGCCGATGATTTCCACGGCCTTGCGTGTGTCGGCAGGGGTGAAGTTGTCGAGCATGATGCGGTCAACTCCTCCGATGGCCAACACTTGGTTAAGCTCGTCGAAGTTGCGCACCTCGATTTCAATCTTCAAATCCTTGCCCTTCTCGCGGCAATATTCCTTGGCACGCAGGATGGCCTTGTCGATGCCTCCGGCAAAATCCACGTGGTTGTCCTTGAGGAGAATCATGTCGAAGAGGCCGATGCGGTGATTCACTCCGCCACCAATCTTCACGGCTGCTTTCTCCAACATGCGGAGGCCGGGAGTGGTCTTGCGGGTGTCGAGCACACGGGTGCGGGTACCTTCAAGCTGCTTCACGTAGCGGCGCGTCATGGTAGCAATGCCGCTCATGCGTTGCATCACGTTCAGCATCAAGCGCTCGGTCTGCAGGAGCGACTGAATCTTTCCTTCGACCACCATCGCCACATCGCCGGGCACAACTTCGGTGCCATCCTCGATAAGCACCTCCACTTTCATCGTAGGGTCGAAGCGGTGGAAGATTTCCTTGGCCACCTCCACACCGGCCAACACGCCGGCTTCCTTTATCAGCAAACGAGACTTGCCCATAGCATCGGCGGGAATGCAACAGAGGGTGGTGTGGTCGCCATCGCCTATGTCTTCGGCAAAGGCAAGGTCTATCAATGTGTCAATCAATTCATCTACGGTTTTCATATTCTTTCTGTTTTTGAGTTTTTAAGTTATCAAGTTTATAAGTTTGCCGCGAAAATACTACTATTTTCTCGGATGAGGAAATTTTCCAATCATAATTATTGTTCAGACGGCTAAACATTCTCCCCACCGAAGTGTTTATGTGGGTGAAAAAGCATTATTTTGTATAACCCCTAAAACGGAAAAAGATGAAAAGAATGATTCCTATCCTGTTCGCGGCCATCGCACTGACGGCTTGCGAGAAAGAGCCTGACACGGACAAGCTGGACAACCACTACCTGGTGTACACCGATTATGACAAGGATACCGACTTCGGTGCCCTGATGACCTACTACGTGGCCGACAGTGTACTCTACATCAACTCGGGCGACAAGAAAGAGTACTGGCGTGGCGATGCGGCCGAAGCCGTGCGTCAGGAGTTCATCAGCAACATGGACAACCACTACGTCCGCGTAGATAACATTGAGGATGCCGACATCGGTCTCCAGCTGAGCTATGTGGCCAGCACCTACACCTTTGCCAGCTATGGTGGCGGAGGAAACCCGTGGTGGTACGGCTACCCCTACTATTGGACGCCCGGGTACTGGGGCGGATATTGGGGCGGATGGTATTATCCCTACCCCATCGTTTACAGCTACTCCACCGGCTCCATCATTGCCGAGATGGTGAACCTGAGTGTGCCCGAAGAGAAGAAGCTGCCCGTCATCTGGAGTGCCTACATCAGCGGCATCCTGAACTCGCAAGGCAACCTGAACTTGGAAAAGACGGAGGCGGCCATCAATCAGGCGTTCAAGCAGACGAGTGTATTAAAATAAGAAAATATAATAAAAAGTAATATGAAAACAATCAGTTATATCGCAAAAAGAGTGGCCGCTGTGCTTAGCATTGCCGCCCTTGCCACACTGCCCATGAAGGCTCAGGTATCACAAGATGCCTACTACAACATCGATTGGCAATTCAACATCCCGCTGGGTAACAACTTCTCCAACCACGCCAGCGGATGGGGTATGAACTTCGAAGCGGGATATTACGTGACTCCCGAACTGGCCTTGGGTGCCTTCCTCAGTTACCACACCAACAACGAGTACTTCGAACGCACAACCATCCACATGGGTACCACGGCGCTGAACACCGACCAGCAGCACTCACTCTTCCAACTGCCCTTCGGCCTGCTGGCCCACTACCGCTTCGACTACGGCAAGTTGCAGCCCTACGTGGCCATGAAGCTGGGCGCGGCGTATGCACAGATGACGTCGGATTACTACATCTTTGAGAGCGACAAGGACACGTGGGGATTCTTCGCCTCGCCCGAGGTGGGTGTACAATTCTACCCGTGGGAGGGAAGCATGGGCTTCCACGCCGCCCTCTACTACAGCATCTCCACCAACAAGGGGAGCCTGATGACCTACGAGATGAACAGCATCAACTCGCTGGGATTCCGCCTCGGTGTCGCCTTCTGAAAACAGAGAAAGCGTGCACTTTTTCCCATCACGTGACGCACACTATATCTGCCAAGAGCCGCCCACGGTCTTTGTATCACCAGGGCGGCTCTTTTTCATTCCAAACACGGACGTATGTACACGAAAAATCTACGACTGATAAAA
>CAZDAN010000016.1:0-16359 GCA_964503565.1 uncultured Bacteroides sp. | reverse complement strand
TAAAAATAATCATATCAGAGGATGACATAGCCTGCATCAGACAACCCCTTATGAATCTGAAGGATATGCTCGGCATTGCGTGTCTCGAGCACCACGCGGAGGGTGCAACCGTTCACCTGGGCGCTCGTGTTGGTGCGCTCGTGACTGACGCTGATGATGTTTCCACCCAACTGGGCGATGACACCACAGACGGCCGAGAGCTGGCCGGGCTGGTCGTAGAGGTCAACGGTGAGCGTCTCCATACGTCCCGACTTGCTGAGTCCTCGGGTGATGACACGGCTGAGGATGGTCACGTCGATGTTTCCGCCCGACACCAGGCAGATGACCTTCTTGCCCTTCACCGGCACTTTGTTGAACATGGCGGCGGCCACGGCAACGGCTCCGGCTCCCTCGGCCACCAACTTCTGTTGCTCGATGAGAGCCAGAATGGCGGCGGCAATCTCGTCGTCCGTCACGGTGACGATGCCATCCACGTAGCGCAGGCAGAAGTCGAAAGTGTTCACGCCCGGTTCCTTCACGGCAATGCCGTCGGCAATGGTGGAGACGGAATCGAGGCACTCAATCTGCCGGTTCTTCAACGAAGTGGCCATGCTGGGGGCTCCCTCGGCTTGCACTCCATACACCTGTACTGAAGGCTTCAACTGCTTGATGGCACACGCCACACCCGAAATGAGGCCTCCGCCACCCACGGGTACGATGACTACGTCCACATCGCCCAGTTCGTCGAGCATTTCGAGGCCGATGGTACCCTGTCCGGCAATCACATGCAGGTCATCAAAAGGGTGAACAAAGGTGTAGCCCCTCTCCTCGCGAAGCTGGAGGGCACGCTGGTAGGCATCGTCATAGACACCGGGCACCAGACACACCTCGGCACCATAGCGCTTGGTGGCTTCTACCTTCGAGATGGGTGCACCGGCGGGCAGACAGATGAGCGAGGGAATGCCGCTCTTGGTGGCTGCCAACGCCACGCCCTGCGCATGGTTGCCGGCCGAACAGGCTATCACACCGTGGGCCTTCTCCTCGGCCGACAATTGGGAAATTTTATAGTAGGCTCCGCGTAACTTGAACGAGCCGGTGTACTGCAGGTTCTCAGGCTTCAGATACACCTCACTCTCGGGGTTTATCAGGGGAGCCACAATCAGATGGGGATGACGGATGGCATCGCGCAACACATGCGCCGCCTTATAGATTTCACTAAGTTCAAGCATGGTCTTCTTCTCCTTTATTTATTCTTTTTTCTTCATTACTTCACAAACTTGCACACCTCGTTGCCTACTTGCAACAGATAGACACCTTGTGGCAATCCGTCCAAAGGAATCGAGCAAAGATGCCCGACTTCATCGGCAACAACCCGACGGCTTAGCAACCGGGTACCAATGGCATCATATACGGCAACTTCAATGGGGCCACAAGCACGGGTGAAACAGAGCTGCAACCCTTCGGAAGTGCGACGGAGAATGAAAGCCGACGAAGAAACGTCAGTCTGCACAGTTTCCATGCCATCGGCCAAAACCAGAACTTCCTTCAAGCCGGCATAAGCATCGATCTTTCCATAACCACAGGTAGAAGAGGTGGTATGCGCATCGTTCACAGCAGTCTTTTGGAGAACGGCACGGATGACATCGCTGTCCAACGTAGGATGGGCCTGCAACCAAATGGCCACCACCCCACTGACAAAGGGGGCAGCCATGGAGGTTCCCTGCATGTAAGAGTAATAATAGGCATTGTCGTTCCACGCCACAACGGAAGCGGCGGGATAAGACGAGCGGTAGGCATCATAGGAGTTTACGGCCGAAGCAATGAATGTGCCGGGAGCTATGACATCGGGTTTCATGCGTCCGTCAATGGCAGGTCCCACACTGCTGAATGTGGCTAACGCACCCAGCTTCTCGTCGGTCAGTTTGTTTTGCGAGCTTCCCACTTCAGTATAGGTGTTGCTGCTCACGTAGGCTCCCACGGAGATTATCTTCCGGCCTGTTCCGCCAATCTCGCACAACGTATGCTGCTTGTCGCCTGCTGTCCATCCCTCAGGCACTTCGGTCTCGAAGGTGGTGTAGGCGGCATCGGCCCAAGCATGTACGGTGCCAGCGGTACGAGGGGTTACGATGACCCCGACAGTCATGCCCATACCACGGCTCTCGACACCCAATGTGAGGAAAGCGTGAGGTTTCCCGTTGATGGGATTCACCTCGGTGGTGATAATGACCTTACCTTTGATACGACCGCTGAGGAGGAACTCTTGCGTGCCACCATTACCAGGGGAAACAGTCATTACTTCGGAACTCAACACTTCGCTACCGTCCGTGGCACGGGTAACGATGACCTTGAGGTCGAACTCCATGCCTTTGTCGCCCCAAATGTCAACTTCGCCACCTACATTGTCTTTGGCAGGAGCAATCTTGTAGGCAACCATTGCTTTCAAAGGGGCATCTTCGGCTGAAGTAAAGGACTTGCTCACGTGCACAGCATCGTTTCCATAGTTTCCCATGGAGCCGACAAGCACACGTCCGGGAGCTTGCAACTGATCGGCCACCTGGTCGAAGGGCGAAGTGCCGTCGTGCGGCCCCTGATGCCAACCAAGACTCATGTTCACTACGCAGGGTTTTCCTACAGAATCGGCATAATTATAAATGTAAGCGATGGCATCGGAGATATTAGCACTGTTGGCTGTGATGGCTCCCTTGCTCACCAACACGATATCAGCATCGGGTGCCACACCATAGTAGGGATTCTCCTCGGTACGATAAGAACCGGCAGCTATTGCCGCCACATGCGAACCATGCGACTGGGTAGTGAGGTCGGCCCTGGCGGCCAAAATAGCTTCCTGTGTAGTCAGCTCGATGCCGTAACCAAAACCAGCGGGCACTATTCCCTCGGTACTGCCTTGCTCCCACACGCGCTTGATGCGAAGAGCACCCGTCTCCTCATCTACAAAGGCAGGATGGGTGTAGTCAAAACCTCCGTCGATGATGCCTACGACAACGCCTTTACCCGTGTAAGGCATCTCCAATCCTTCGGCACTATGCACCTTGTCAACTCCGGCCGACGGACGGGCTTTGTCCATCATCGGCTTCACGGGAGTCCCCATCTGGATGTACTTCACAAAAGGCAATTGCTCCAACGCCGGAACGGCACTGAGAGGAAAACGCACCGTCAGTATGTTGTCGAGCTGGAGAGTGACCTTCACTCCCATCCTCTCCAAAGCGGTCACATCGGGGGTTCCCACCGTATAAAGATATGCACTCACCACTTCATCAGAACCTACTGAACGGGTTACCGACTGCTGGATCCTGATATAATTTGCCGTAAAAGGTGAAACCTTGCTTTGCCCCCACACGGTGGTAAAGGCAAGCAAGGTTGCAATAAATGATATTCCTAATCTCATAAATGCTTATTTTTTAAGCGTCGATGCGTTGACAGACAAACGCGGTCAACGTCTCGGCCTGTCAACGCATGACGCTATCAACGAATCAACAGTTTCTGCACATCCACAGCCCCTGAAGGCAACAATGCGCGGACAACATAGAGACCTGCGGGCAGAACAAAAGAGGTTTGTCCCTTCTTCAAACCAACAACCAATGTGCCCGAAGCGGTGTAGAAGTCGGCTTGCAGGAAATCACCGGCAATATGCATCTGAGTACCATCGTAGGTAAACAGGAGGGGATGCGAAACATCCAAATCCTCCACCTGGTCTGCCATATTATCAGTCAACACAGGAATCTTGGCAGCATTGTACACATTGCAAGCGGTAGGATTGGAACCACTGTAATCGCTGACGAAAGCCACCAACTGCATGTTGGCAGGAATGGCATCAAAGGCTGTACCTGTATAATCGCCGTAATCGGCAGCAATGGTTTCGGGAATTGTGTAGTCAAAGGTGTAACGACGAGTTTCGCCTGCTTTCAAGTGAATCTGCTGTCCCCAAGCACTGTTGTTCAATGTGCCGCGGAACACATGATTATGAACATACTCCGAACCGCCATTAGCCTGCATGGCTACCAAACCGTCTTGTATCATCCACACATTCAACGTGTGTATGGAATCAGAGGGAACCACGTAAGTAAAGACGTCAACAACCACTTTTCCGGAACGAGTAGCCTTATCAAACTCGTTGTACATCTTCAAGTCCACGTAAGGCTGGGTGTTGCGGAATGCCTGTACGGCTGCACGCGTTGCCACGGCATCAGTTGTAGCAAACACCACCGATGTTGTACTAACGTCATTCACCAATGAACGATTGAACATGGCTGCCGGAGCATAGGTTCCCGAAGTGCCATAAAGCCAAGTGAAAGCATAGCTCTCTTTCAAAGTAAACTGGTCGGGATAGTAACCTGCGTGATGAGCCACTTCGATAAATTCATCCTCGATACCATTCAAAGCATTAGCCAACACGGTGTGTCCGGTCGGACAGTTAGGACATGTCTGACCTGTAAATGTCTCCACCAGAATCTTCTTCTCTACTCCTGCAGGATAGAAGAAAACCGAACTACGGGCGGTATTGTCCGTAGCTTCTGCATCGTTGGCTCCATTTACATTGCTTACAGTCACCTCCAAAGCCAAAGTACCAGACTCCTCGGTCAGGCATTCAGGCAATGTGAAATCATACGTCTTTCCACTACCCAATGACAAACCGCTCACTTGAGTGGTCACAGGAGCTGCACTACCCACCTTACAAGTGAGGTCGAACGAAGTGATTGTCTCGGAACCAAAGTTGAATACCTGTCCATTAAAGACCTGCGCTTTGCCGGCTACTTGATAACCAACAGGGATAATAGGCTTTACCATCAAGTCAGTGAATGCACCCACGCCATTTACCTTTATCTGGATATTGGGAGCACCGAATCCCATTTGAGAAACATCCATCCACTCGCCTTCCTTATAAGCCCAAGAGATGCCGGTTTCGAAGTTGTTGCTCAAATCAAAAGAAAGAGGTTTGTAGGAAGTAGCAGCCTCCACGATATGACCTACGTAGAAAGGCTCGCCATCCAACACATAAGGAGTGGACAACGCGTACTCATACATCCTTTCACGTGACGAACTTGGTTTGAAACTTTGCTCGTAGAGCGGAGCACCCCCCAACTCTTTCGTGATGAAAAGGATACCATTGTCAACTTGTGTAGTACTCACGTAGGTAAGGAAGCTCTCCACCGAAGCACCTTTCAACAAAGCGGCTTTTTCAGCATCCACATAGAAAGCCATACCTTGCTTTTCGGTGGTACCGAAACGAACGATATCGTTCTTATTCAACTCACTGTTCGTATAACCTATGGTTGTCTGAGCCCCCATCGTAGCAGCTGCCAACAGGGCAACTGCTACCAAAAGGGTTTTGTTCAAGTATCTCATATCCGTTCTTTACTTTCTTATTTGAATTTTCCGTTGTATCTCCTTACCATTAACCACAGCTTTCAGCACATAGATACCGTTTTCCAAGTGAACAACATCCAGTGTGTTTCCTTCAGACTGAGCTACCAAGGCACCGGCTACGTTGTAAGCCTTCACACCGGACACAGAACCACCCAATACTACAATTTGAGTGGCCGTATTCTCCAAAGTGACAACAGCGGCTTTAGCATTCTCGATACCATCAGCCTTCATAGTAATAAAGTGCTGTGTACCGCGAACTGCTTCGTCCATGTCTTCATACACTACATCTACACGAATCTGATGAGTTCCGGCTCCTGTTTCATACGAGAATGAAGTTTCGGTAATCGGAGTTTCAGTGACAGTCTTACGGTCAATAACCACATTGTAGCCCTTCACCGGCAACGGATAAATATCTGTCGAACGGAGAATCAAGCCCATCATCCAGTTTCCATAATCATCCTGAGTAGTCATGCTGCTGACAGCAGTCCATGTTTCTCCATTGTCAACAGAGTAGAGGTCACCCTCATTCTTGAAAGCAAGCTGTTCATCCATACCAATGGGGGCTTCATCAGGATTCACATCGTAACAGTCAAGTATCAGTGTGTATTCTGCACCTTCTTTAATTGTAATAGGATTATCCAATGTCACCACATTCCACAATCCTTTAGCATATCCGGTTCCACGATCAAGATCCTTCATCATTACTTCTTTACCATCTTCTTGAATAATAATACGGAATTCGGCATCTGATGTTATGAATACACGTACATCTGTGATTTGATAACCGGCATAATCTCCCAACTTGTCCTGATCATATTTAGAAGCATATAGAGCACTATAGCCATAGGCTTCTGTGGGAGCCAAACCACCTGCATTGTTTTCACTTGAATAGGAGATATACGTTTCATCATCATCTATGGGAGCTGTCCATGAAGCTTTCAGGTTTTTGCCATCGCTGCCATCCAATACCAATTTGGTTACAGCCTTATAGGCGGCAGTATTCTCTACCATTGTCTTATCCACATAGACCTGTTCACTCTCCGTACCATTGCTATACATGGCCGAAACGCCAAAACGATAATCACCATTGGCTAATTTCTTATGACGATAGCCGAGTGTTTCCACTGTAGCAACCTCTTCGTTGTTGGTATAGACCTTGTATGACACCACCTGGTCAGATACTGACGAGTCAGAAAGAGGCATACAGATTCCTATGGGGAACGTGATGCAATACTCGTAAGCACCTTCGGGGTCGGCCATTGCATTTTCGTAAAGCGACATGAATGCAGGTTCACCCAGACGACGAAGCAAGTCGGTATACCCGGCCTTGTACTTATTAAAGATAGCTCCCATTGTCTGATAACCACCGTAACCGGTCACGTCGATAAAAATGCCGACATATATGTCCTCACCCTCGGGCAGTGTAACGGGATTCTTCAACTTCACCGTATTTTCTATACCAAAAATCAAATTGCTGTCGTCCAACATTTCCGAATGGAACAAAGCTGTATCTTTGGCTGTATAGAAATTCACCGTCCAACTCTTCTGCTTGTTCATCGGATAGAAAGTAACATCAGTAACCTGATTGCCATACACACTCCAATCAGCGGCATCGAAGCGTACAGCCTGCTCAAACGAATACTCTCCACCACCGAATGATACAATATCATCAGTGGGCGAACCATACTTCAAAGCCGGACGGTTAGCCAAAGGAGCGTTCCAAGAGAGGCGCATATCACGCACACCAGAAGCTACGGCCTTCAAATGGCGAGGCGCACGATATACGAAGTCGGCTACCGTAGTCGTAGCTGCTTGAGACATATCCGATTCACTGTCAGCGTAGATAGCCGACACGGCGTACTCATAAGTTCCGTTTGACAAATCACGGTCGTAATAAGCAAACTCACCGGCTGCTACTTGAGCCAATTTCTCACCGTTACGCCAAAGCTGATAGCCCTTTACACCATCCACATTGGCCAAAGGCGCCTTCCATGTCAAGCGACATACGGCAGTTCCCTCGAAATGAGTTGCTTTAAATGACGTAGGAGCCGGATTGGTCAAGTTAGCATTCAAACGGATAATGAGCGGACGGGGAATTTCATTCACATCATAAGCATTTACTGCAAAAGTCTGCCCGTCTTCCGAAATACCATCGCACTGAAGCAATGTCCAACCGGTGAGGTCAACTCCCTTGTTGGTAAGATACTCCTGCAAGTCATACACAACGCCATCTATTACGATAGCAGCGCGTATTCCCGTAGGATCCAAGGTTACGTTGTAGAGTCCCACAGCTACACCATCGTTGGTTACGCGATAGAGCTTGAACCCTGTAAATCCCGAAATATCAATCTTTGTCTTTTCCTTTGTTTCTATATCGTAGATAACATAGTCGCCCAACACCTTTTTACCATTGGGAGAGAAGCTCCATGCCAAAGAGTTGGGTCCTATGTTGTCATATTCGAGCATAATGGAATCAGGTGCCCAAAGTGTCGGAGTACGGTTGGCTATCAAATGATGGTTTCCCCATCCACACGCCATCTTTCCGTCGTTAGTCACATCATAGGCATTTCCCACAATTTCGGGTTCCCATATAGTCATTTCACCATTGATGTCCCAGGTGGCAGCATGACAAATGCCATTCTTGTAAGTGGCTCCTGCAAAGTACTGTCCGTTGTCACTCATACCATTAAGGATTTCACAGCCTTCCAAATAGTGCCATTTGCCATCCTTATAGTAACCTCCGACTTCCAAATCGGCGCCATTGGCTGTAGCCTCGTTGGTGGTAAAAAGTCCTACCATGGTACCGTCATTGGCCACATCAAGTACAGGAGCAGTCGAACCAAGTGCTGCAATCTGGATAATCTCGTTGTTTTCAATGTCCCAAAGAAAGCCACGACCGTCGCCATCGTTCACATTACCACATGCCCACTTACCATTCGCCGACATGCTTACCAACTGATACTCGACCTTCACATCGGGGCCAACGAGTATCTGCACATTGTTGTTCTGCGCCACAGCCCCCCAACCGAGGAGAGAAGCACAAAAAAGCAAATTCAGTTTTTTCATTTCTCTTTATTCTTTTATATTTTATTGTTTCTTATGATTCAAAGCACCACTTTCTTAGTCCAGACACCGTTGCCCTGACTGACACGCAACAGATAAATGCCGCGCTGTGCCATCTGAGAGATGTCGAACCGGACACTTCCCTCACCGGTCATCACGGCTACTTGACGGCCATCTACGGCCATCACCTCCACGATGAAGGGTGCTTCTGTCGGACAAGTCACCTGCAGGATGCCACCGGCTTCCACGGCCATCTGCAATTGGTTCACAGGCTTCTCCTGTCCGATGGGACGAATGCCTTGCGGGTCTTCAGGCACCTTCACCTCGGCCACGTTCAGAACCTCATCGGTGTAGTAGTTCATCACAATGGCAACAACGGCCAGATTGTTTTTGTCATACACGGTAGAGGGGATAAACATCTTCGAACCGACAGTATATTCCACCCCACCCTCGATTGTGGCAGGCAGACTGTTCTTGATTCCCAAGAAAGCGTTGTTGTCGTAACGTACCACATTGGTGTAGTACATCAAATCAGCCGGCACGGGCGAAGCGATGTAGTAGAACTCACCTTGAGAAATATTCACCACTCCGTTAATCTGACGCATTGCATCGGTCTGAAGTTCCTTTTCTATCAAGACGTAGCCCACACGAAACTTACCCGTCGAGTTGTCCGTATCGTTGGCAAAGGTCACCTTGGCCGTAGTCTGCACGGAGTCACCTCCTTCATACGCCAGATCCAAATCCACCTTGGCCACCGTCGGTTTGCCCAACAGGCTCTTCAGCTTCGCCATGTTCTGTGCCGAACCGCCATAAATAGGATTGTTCCGGTCGCGGTTAATATGCACTGTGGGGAAAGAATTGGTCTTCATGCCGGTCACATAAGGCATATATTCATAGATGTCGCCATAATGGGCATGAGCCTCCACGCACACCATCTGGCTGCCGTACCGTTCTTCCAGTTCCTGGATGAAAGATATCACCTCCGGGCAGTTCACACACCAGGCTCCCGTGGCTTTCTCCAACAAGATGGTACGGGGATAGTAGGAACAGACGATGCTGTCCTCCACCAACGTGTGCTCGCCACTCATCACCTTGTAGTGGGTCGCCTTGCCTACTTGGACAGGTACGTCGAACTCGAACGGATATCCGTCTCCCGACTGCCAAGCGTCCTGCCAGGCCGGATGTTCCAACACCTCAGTGCCGTTCACCACACAAGTGAAGTTATGACCGCCCTGTTCCATGCCACTGTTGAGGACATAGCCTTGTACTTTGGCCGTTCCCACGTTGCCGACGAAGCGCGCGGTGTTATCCTCCACAATAAAGTCGGCCTTCGTGGGCTGTCCCACAAAGATGTCGTCGATGGCCAACAGGAACTTGTTCTGGCAGTCGTGGACGAAAGCGATATAGACCTTCTTTCCGGCGTACTTCTCCAACGAGACATAGTGCTTCGTCCACAGGTATTCTTCCGCATCCACCGAGAAGAGTTCCTCAAAATCGTAGTATTCGTTGCCCGTGGTAGAAATCATCACTTTGTAACCGTCGCGCAAGTGGTAATGGATGGCACGCGCTGTCCACTTCAGACAAGCGCCTTCGGCCGGAAGGGTCAGGCGCGGAGTTATCATCCAGTTATCTGTGGGCATATCGTACGTACGGTGCGACGTACTGACGGCGGCCACACCGTCTTCACTGTCCACCACAGAAACCGACCACTCACTGCTTATATTTATTTTCTTGAAGTCGCCCCCTTTGGCCGGTATCTCATCATAACTGATGAGCGTAAAGTCCTCGGGGATGCCATCGTAGAAGTCTGTTTCCAGACAAACCTCCTGCCCTGCCACAGGAAGGGTGCACAAGGCCATCAGGGCAGAAGGAATCACATGTCTCACTTTCATTCTATCTCTTCTTTCGTTTTATTATTTCAACATTATCTTACCGGTCAGGACACCGTCGGCCGTATTCACACGCACGAGGTACACACCGCTCATCAGGTCGGAGAGGTCGATGCGGTCCGTCCGGCTGTAGCTTCCCATCTGTACGCCGTTCGCCGTGTAGAGTTCCAGAGCCTTGTACTCGCCGTTCACCAGGAGCACTCTATCCACCAGCATCAGCAGGTTGGCCACAGTCACCCGTCCGACAGCGTCCGCCTTTTGCAACACAACGGCAAGGGCTTCGCTCTTCACCTTACCTATATTATATACGGTCTCCACCATAAACGTCTTGTTGGGGTTCACGTCATTGGCAGCAGTGTAAGTATAGGCGGTTTCCTCAAACGGGTACAGTCCGTTCACGGGCGAGGGATTCTTGGTGATGTCCTTCACGTCCACAAACATGTTGTATCCCTTAATGGACAAGTCGGTGACGGGAGCTTCCCAGTCGAGAACCAACTCATAGTCCTGAACATCGTTAAACTGGTTGCTCACCACCTTAATGTCCGTCACGGCAGGCAGTTCGGTGTAGATGGTTCTCTCCACCACATTGGAGACATTCACACCCATTGCCCCGTGCGTGTCTTCGGCCTGGATGAAGTATGTCCAGGTTCCATTGGGCACCTCCGCATCTTCGTAGGTCAAGTTTGTGCGGACAGCCTTGGCCTTTCCAATCTTCACTCCGTTTCGGAACACATTCCACACGGTGGAAGCGGATGCCCCGGCCGGAGCCTGGGCGGTCAGGAGTACCGTGTTCACCTTGCCTTCCACGTCAGTGACGGTCAGGTCGCCGGCGGCCACTCCCTCGAAAGGTACGTTCATCGTCACACGCGGATTGCCCGACTTGGCCCAAACGCCCACAGAATAAGTCCATGAGACAGACTTTGTTCCCAGGTCTGTTTCGGTATATTCCGTGCGGCTCTTACCCTCGTATGCATTCTTGCTTGCTTTCCACACGTTCTTCTCATACTTCACCAGGTCACCGTCCTCGTAGGTCCAGATTTCCTCGTAGTCGGGTGTACCCTTCTCGGCACTGATTACGTTGCCCTCATCGTCCTTCACGACGGTCGAATTATCATATTTGTATGCACGACACAACGTGCGATTTCCCTTTTCGTCGTAGGCATACTCGTAGATGCGGTCGTTGGTGGTCAGTCCGTAGGGGCTGTTGGCAAAGGCATACTGCGGACAGTTCACCAGTCCCTCCACGAAGTGGCTGTAGTACTTGTAATAGATGATGATGTCGCGACTGTTGGCGTAGGTCTCCTTCACGAGGTTGTCGCCATCGTATTCATAGTGGTAAACCCGATTGGTGGTGGTGTCCTCCTTCATGCGTCCGTCGTCGAAGTAGGTGAACGAGCCGGTCTCTTCAAACTCGTTCCAAGCCTTGTTGTAACCGCTGAACACACCGTACTGACGTTCGCGGGTGTTCACCAACTGGCCCTTGTCGTTGTAGTCATAGGCGACATAGTTCATCGGAATCCAATCGCCCGCGCCGTAAATTCCATCGGGGTCGTCGGGGTCGGCAGCCAACAGCTTGCCATAGCGCACCATGGCCGCCACCTTGTTGTCGGCGCTGTAGTAGTACACATCCGCCTTGGTAGGTTCGTTGTCGCTGGAGTTACCCATCGCATCGCCCATCGTAATGACCGCCTTCACCTGTGTCGGCAACGCTTCTTTCATCAGGGTGATGTTGAACGCCCTGCTCTTCACCTTACCTATATTATATACGGTCTCGACGATGATACTTTTCTCGGGATTCACGTCATTGGCCCACGTAAAGGTGTAGGTGGTGTCGGTGAAGTGGTACAATCCGTTCGTGGGCGAAGGATTCTTGGTGATGTCCTTCACGTCCACATACACGTTATAGCCCAAAATGGTCAAACCAGTCTGCGGATTCTTCCATTTGATTACCAGTTCATAGTCCTGCACGGCGTTATACTCGTTCTTCATCACCTTGATTTGCTCCACAGCGGGCAGTTCGGTGCAGATGTCCTTCTCCACCACGTTGGAGATGTTCACGCCCACGGGGCCATGAGTGTCTTCGGCCTGAATGAAGTAGTCCCAATGTCCGTTAGGCACGTCGGTATCCTCGAACGTAATGTCCGTACGTCCGGACGAGGTTGCCTGACCAATCTTCACGCCATTGCGGAAAACATTCCACACCGTTGTGGCCAAGGCTCCCGCCGGTTTCTTGGCAGACAGGAGTACTGTGTTCACCTTGCCTTCAACCTCCTCGACAGTCAAGTCCGTAGCAGCCTTTCCGCTGAAAGGCACTTCCCATGTCACTTGCGACGTACTTCCTTTGGCCCAGACTCCGACAGAGTATTTCCAAGTCACCGCCTTGGTTCCCATCGGTGTTTCAGTATATTCGGTACGGCTGCTGGGTTCGTAGGCATTCTTATTGGTTTTCCACACATTCTTCTCATACTTTGTCAGAATACCGTGGTCGTATGTCCAGGTCTCTTCGTAGTCGGGTGTACCCTTCCCGGCACCGGTGACGTTGCCCTCGTCGTCCTTCACGATGGTCTCATTGTCATACTTGTAGGCACGGCAGGAAACCAGATGGCCCTGTCCGTCGTAGGCATACTCATAGATGCGGTCGTTGGAGGTCAGTCCGTACGGGCTGTTGGCAAAGGCGTACTGCGGACAGTTCTCCAGTCCCTCCACGAAGCGGCTGTAGTACTTGTGATAGATGATGACGTTGTTGCTGTTTGCGTAGGTCTCCTTCACCAGGTTGTCGCCCTCGTATTCGTAGTGGTAAACCCGGTTTTCGGTGGTGTCCTCCTTGATGCGACCGTCGTCAAAGTAACTGAACGAGCCGGTCTCCTCAAATTCATTCCACGCCTTGTTGTATCCGCTGAAGACTCCGTACTGGCGCTCACGGGTGTTCACCAACAGGCCTTTTTCGTTGTAGTCGTAGGCGGTATAGGTCATCGGAATCCAGTCGCCCGCGCCGTAAATTCCATCGGGGTCGTCGGGGTCGGCCGCCAACAGCTTTCCGTAAATCATCTTACGCAACAGTTTGCCGTCGGCGTCGTAGTAATAGGTCTCAGACTTGGTAAATTCATCATCAGCGGCGTTGCCCATCGCATCGCCCATGGTGAGCACAGCCTTCTTCAGCAAAGCCCTTTCTTCCTTCTGCAACGACACGGGGATAGCCTGACTGCGCACCTTGCCGATGCTATAGACAGTCTCCACGTAGATGTCGTGCAACATGTCGGTCTCGGAGGCCATCCAAGTCAGCGTATCCAGAGCCAAATCAGTAGCAATCAGCACCATTCCGTTCTCGGGAGCGGGATTGGTCTCATACGACTGGATGTCGGCATAGACGTTGTAACCCAGAACGGGCAGGGTCGTAAGAGGGGCCGCCCAAGTGAAAATCACTTCGTAATCTCCCGTGCTGTTCAGTGAGTTCTTCAGGAACTTCACGCCCTCGACTCCCTTAAGCTCAGTGTCCAACGTGGCCTCCACCACTTCAGAAGTGTTTCCGTCGGCCTGCTGGAAGAAGTAGTCCCACGTTCCGTTGGGCACTTCGTTGTCCTGATAGGTCAGGACTCCGTCGGTCAGAGTGGCACCGCCCACCGGCATACCGTTGCGATAGACGTTCCATCCGTCGGCTCCGGCTCCGGCGGGTGCAGTGGCAGTCAGGAGCAGGGTATTGAGCGCTCCCTCCACCTCCGTCACCGTCAGCCCGGTGGCCGATGTGGCATTGTCCACCACGCCGCTGACATGTTTCTTCACGCCTCCGAAGCGGCTCCAATTTCCGTTATAGTAGCGGAAGGTCATCACACTGGTGGTGTCGCCCTCCACAGTATAGGTCACTTTTGAGTCGGGGTCCAACGCACCCTTCCCACTGTTCCAGTAGCCAATCTGCTCCTCGGCCAGCCGGCCATCGGCGTAGGTCCATGCCGTCTGCTTGTACAGCTCGCCCTTGTCGGCCTTCTGCATCACACCGTTTGCGTCCGTTTCGGCATTGGCCGCCTTGTATTCGCTGAAGAGCACTTTGTTTCCGGCCTCATCGTAGGCATATTCATAAACACGCTGGTTCTTCCACTTGTCGCTGAACAAGGCGCTGACGGGCAGGTTGGCCTTTCCTTCTGCAAAAGCAGTGTACTTGACAGTGCTGCTCCACGCACTATCCTGGGCATAGCAGGCTGTCTCTTCCACCAGGTTCTCTCCCTCCCACAGGTAGGTGGTGATGTAGGTGGCATCGGTCTTCTTCACCAGTTTGCCGTTGGCGTCGTATTCATACGTCTCAGCATCTACAAGATTGGTCCACGCACGGTCGAAAGCGCTGTAAAGACCGTATTTGCGTGTACGCACCTTCTGCAGATTTCCCACTGCGTCGTATTCGTAGATTGAATAAAGTTTGGGAATTTCCTGTCCGGGAACTTCCACCTCAGGAGTCCCTTCCGAGTCGGCCAGCATAATGTCGGCCTCCACCGTACGAACCAGCCGATTGTCCACATCGTAGTACGAACGGACCACTCCCGTGGGGGTCGCACTGTAGCCTCCATCCAACATGGCACCGTAGGAATAGACGGCTTTCGTTCTTACACCGGCATTTTCAGCTGCCACACCGGCACTCAGACTCAAGGCGAGCATCAGGGCACAGCCTTTCAAGGTAATTTTTCTCATTAAATTTTTGTATTTGATGGTTATTATTTCTCTCCCGGCACACAAAAAGGGCAAAGAATGCACGCACTTCCACCGCGCGGCACCCTCAGCACCACTCATTGCCATAGTGATTTTTACATAATTATGCTGCAAAAATACAAATTTTACACAAAACTGTCAAAGAAATAAACATATAATGTACGCGATGGCTGTATTTTTAATTATTATTCAGAGTTTTTCGTATAATAATACCGTTTTTATAAGATTCCACACAGCCCCCCCTCCGTTCCCTTCCTCAAGCAGAGGCATCGGGCTGACACATGCCGGCGGAATGGCAGGAAAAACTTGAAATACCCCAATGAAAAGGGGGAAAAAGGCGTATCATTTCTTTATTTCACGATTTGGAATGAATATTTCACGTCGTGGAATATTCGTTCCACGTCGCGAAATGAATATTCCACGACGTGAAATATAGAATTGACGCAATAAAAACCGACAAATGAAGGGGAGAAAAGGAGTTTGGCGGGCAGAAGGAACTATGCCTCGGGAAGCACCTTGCCCAACAGACGGTAGATAAACCGACGGAGAGCGGTGTAGAAGCGGGTCTGGAGAAGGAAAAGGCGGGGAACCTTCTGTAGCGGCCAATATCCGAACTTGCTTATGGCCGAGGCGGGAAGGCGCCACACCTCGATGGTGGAGTGGAAGAAGAGGAGTCTGCTACGGATATCGCGCTGCTGAGCAGGGGTAAAGAGACGGCGGTTTGTCCAATAGAAGACACACAAGCCGACCAGATTCTGCCATCGGTGGAGTTCGTAGGGATTCATCAGTTCATCGGTCACATCCAAGCTGAGCAAGGTACGCTTCATGCTATAGTTGGCATCCAGATAGAGAAAGCGCAAAGGGCTGACACTGTGGGTCATCGAGGCCGTGTGTTGGCGATAGAAATAGACTCCTCCGCAACGGACAACGCGGCGCGAGTGGAAGAAATGAAGGCGAGTGGTGTTGTCGTCGCTGTAGAGGCGGCAAGCGGTGTCGTAGGGGTGGCTGAGATGGATGTCGCGACGCACCATGTAGAGGCCATGAATGCTCCAGTCGAGACTCAGGCGGAACGCCTCGTCGCCCGACCACCGACGGGCATCGGTGCGATAGGCATAGCCCCACTCGCGTCCCGTGGAATCGTCGTGATAGCAGAGGTCGAAAAGGACGCAATCGCACTCTCCCCCCTCCTCTTGCACCGTCCGACAGGCCTCCTCGATGGCATCGGGCGAGAACCAGTCGTCGCTGTCCAGCATCGTGATATACTCCCCCTCGGCCACTTCCAAGCCCCGGTTGCGGGCGGCGGCCTGTCCCCGGTTCTCGGGCATCCTGAGCAGGCAGATGCGGGCAT
>CAZDAN010000015.1:5847-19662 GCA_964503565.1 uncultured Bacteroides sp. | reverse complement strand
AAGATAGAAATACTACAGACAGGCTACAATACGCTATCGCGGATGGTTGTACGTTTGTCCGGTTTGCGAACGGAGTTAATTGTATTGTTTTCTGTTCATATCTTTTCTTCCTCACCCTTTGCAAATCTCATCTGCGGGGCGGGCGGTGGCCGTCTTCCACACGCGCCAGCCGATGCTGAGGGCTACGAGCAGAGCCACGAGCAGGAAGATGCCCACGTAAATCCCCCACGAGATTTCGGTCTGCACTACGTATTGCTCCAGCCACGGCTTCATGCAAGCGTAGCCGATGGGGAAGGCCATGAGGGCAGCCACTCCTTGCAAGGCCATGTACTCACCGAAGAACATATCGAGGATGTCTTTTGTCGTAGCTCCATGCACTTTGCGGATGGCAATCTCTTTGCGACGCTGTTCGCACGTGAGCATAATCATGGACCACACGCCGAAGAGGGCGATGAGGATACACGTGCCGGCCGTTACGCCAAGAAGCAGTTGCAAGTTCTTTTCCGACCTCAGCAGATTCTCGTATTCCGCCTCCATGTTCAGGTAGGTGTATCTTATCCCCACCTCCTTGAAGTGTTGTGCCAGCTTCTCCTTGAGCGTTTCCCACGTACCGGGATGGTATTTGAACAGAAGGTAGCTGTTTATGACTCCGTCATCCCTGTTCTTTCGGATGAAACAGGGTTTCGCCGGTATGGTGGGGCCGTAGTTCTGGAAGTCCTTCACCACGCCCACAATCGTATAGACCTCTTTCTCGTTAAAGACAATCTGTTTCCCCACCGCGCTGTCCCACAGGAACTGTCGGGCGGCAGACTCGTTGAGGATGACGGCATTGTCGTCGTCGCTCTCTTCAAAGAATCGCCCCTCCAGCAACCGCAAGTTATAGAAGCGGGCCAATGCACCGTCGGCATCGGTATATGTCTTGAAGGTGTATTCATCTTCCACCATGTCGGGATTGATGGCCGCACCGGTTAAAAGGGCATGTTTTCTTATGCCGGTCGCCGTTTGTCCGCGCAATGGGAAGATGGGACGGCTCTTTATCACCTCCGCCACCTCCGGCTGTTGTTTCAAGTAGCTGTAGGCCGCCTCCATTCTTTCATCATGTTCTTCCACGTCGCTGTCTGTTCTCATTGTGCCGGTGAAAACAACAAGAGAACCCATGTTCTCGCGGTCAAAGCCGATGTCGGTGTGGCGCAGGGTGTGAATCTGCTTCATCATTACGGCGGTACAAAAGATGAACAGGATGCTGATGCCGATTTGCATGCAGACGCTCAGTTTGCGGAAGTTGCTGTAGCTGAACACGCCCACCTGACTTTGGATGGAGTTCTGCAACGCTTGTCGGCGGAAGAACTGGATGACGGGTAGGGAGATGAGGAGCGACACGGCCATGACGAGGAACATGCTGGTGAACGTCTCCCGGTAGAAGTAGCCCCATCCCTCGGGCAGGTCGGCCAACAGGCGGAAGTAAGGCAATGCCCACTTCATAAAAATCAGGCCGAAGAAGGCGGCAATCAGCAGCACCATTCCATATTCCGTAAGGAACTGCATCGTCAGGTTGCGCCCCGTAGCCCCAAACACCGTGCGCAGGGCAATTTCGCGCTGACGGATGAAGAGGCGGTTGACGAACATCGTCAGGTAGTTGAGCAACCCGCACAGGATGAGCAATCCGCCTGCAAAGGCAAACAGGTAGATGTGGTTGATTTGCACCTCCATCGCGTTGTAGTTGACCCGATGGCGGAGTCCCTTGGCAGGCACCAGTTCAAAGCCTCCGTCGGCCCCGATGTGGTCGCGGACTCCCCGCTCGTTCCAAGAGTAGTAGTTGATTTTTAGAGTGTCTAACCGTTGGTTGATGCTCTTCACATCGGCCTGTGGAGCCAACCGGACGGCATATTGGCCGCCGGAATAGTAGGTTTCCCTTGCATTCATGTCTCCGGTGAGGAAATCGAAAGGAAAGTTGGTGTGTGTGCCCCATCCTTCAACGACGGCAGTGACGAGAAGGCGTTTGCCATTCTTGTCTTCCAGCTCTTTGCCCAAAGGTTCTTCGCCGGGCCACCATTCTTCCGCCTTCTGGCGGGTGACGGCTATCTCATTCTTGCGTTGCAGGAAGCCCCGGTCGCCCGCCAGTATGTGGATGTCAAAGAAATCGAGGAAAGTGCTGTCGCAAGCTATGCAACGTTCCATTCTTCCCTCCTTTAGTTGGTAATACGAGTGTTCAAACAGTGTGAACTCCACTATCTCAGGACAGTTCTTGTACACCGTGTCGCAAAAGACCGACTGGATACTCGTCATGATATCCCCCGGCTTGCCCCATTGGCTGTGGTCTTTTGCAAGGAGGTACAGTCTGTCCGCATTGCGGTGGAACCCGTCATACGTTGTTTCATACTTTATCCACATGCTTGCCAAGGCAAAGCAGGCGAAGCCGATGGCCAGACTCACGACGCTGACCGCTGATTGCAGGCGGTACTTCATCAGTTGCCGCCAGGCGAGAGTTAGATTGTGCCAAATCATTGCTGTTGTTTTTTTAGTTCACTACTCTTTTTTATGTTCGCTGCAGAGAAAAGTCGGTTTGACTTGCCCTTTTCCTGATTTTCCTTTAGGCAGAAGTTTAATCAGCAGTGGTGATTATATAATCAGCAGTGGTAATCATATAATCAGCAGTGCTAATCATGTAATCAGCACTGCTGATTAAACTTTTCTTTCTTGTCCGACAAAGTTTTGGCAGAGGCCATTTCGATTTTTCTCTGTAGCATGTCCATTTTTCCACTTCCTATTTTTCCGCTTTTTGTCACTTGTGACTCTTTTTGTCCTTACAAAGTTATTGAATCGTGCAAATATAATCGGATTAAAATTTGTTAAATCGTATGTCCGCCCCCAAAATTGTCTAATTTCTGGACACTTTTGGGGAGCTATAAAGGGAAAAAAGGGAAAAAAGAGGAGATAAAGGTCGTGTGTGCAACCATATGCCGGGGCTACTCCTCTTCGGGATTTTCGCGCCACAGGCGATAGCGCTCAATCTCGCCGGCAAGGCGATTGAGTGCCCAAGTGATGATGGCAATGTCGTCCACCAAGCCGAAGGGGATGAAGTCGGCCACGAAGTCGAGGGGCGACACACCGTAGATGAGGGCGGCGAGTATCATGGCCAAGCTGCCCGAATGGTAGTCGCGATAGCGCCCCGAGGCTATGTCGGTGACGTAGTTGTAGAGGGTGTGGAGGTCGTCCTTGATGGAGGCGAGCCCGCCTTTGCCCATGTAGCCGCGCAACTTGCCGAGCAAGAGCATCATCTTGGCGGAGTCTTTGGCTGCGGCGTGGCCTTTCTTTGACCAGGAGGAATTGAGGAATTTGCTGATTATGTCCATGTTGTTGAAAGGTTTAGGGATTAGGGTGGAGGGAGAGCTTTTCTAAGAACTCCCTCCATCCGTCGGCAAAGGCTTGCATGGAGGGGTAGAGGAGGTCGGCTCCCTCGTCGAGCAGGGCGGAGGGGGGCAAGGGGCCGGTGTTGACGGCTACGGTGAAGAGCCCAGCAGCCTTGGCGGCACGCACGCCGAGGGGGGCATTCTCGACGACAATGGCTTCATCGGGTGCCACACCGGCTTTCTGCAGGGCCATCAGGTAGGGTTCGGGATGGGGCTTGCCAAACTGCACGTCGAAGGCGGTCACCATCAGGTCGCGGGTGAACATGCCGGGGAAGTGGGTGTTCAGGCGGTCGAGCAGGGAGAGCTGGCCCGAGCCGGTGACGATGACGCGCTTCAGTCCGTCGGCCTTCACCTGCTGGAGTAGCTCCCACGCTCCGGCCATTGGCTCGGCGGGCGGGTTCAGGTTGAAAAGGCGGCTCTTTTCGGCATAGATTTCCTCTACCTCCGCGGGAGTGGCTTCGCGCCCACGGTCGCGCAGGCTGACGATGTTGATGGTGCCGGCACCGGTGCGCCCTTCGTGCATGTAGGCCTCTTCGCGGCTGAGGTTCATGCCATAGTGCTTCATGGCCTTGTGCCAAGCATCGGCGTGATAGGGCATGGAGTTGAAGAGGACGCCGTCCATATCGAAAAATACTGCTTTCAGTTTCATATTGTTGTTGTTTGAGTAGCCCCCCTCAGTATCTCTGTTCTCTCCCCCCCCCCCCTTGGGGGAGTTGGAGGGGGCTTCTTTTTTAGAAGTTATATCCAAAGCTGATGAGGAAACCGAGCTTGTCGGTGCGGTCGCTCCAATAGGCCGAGGCCTCCAAAGGACCGATGACACTTTCGTAGCCGTAGGTGAAGCCGCATCCGAAGATTTTGTCTTCCTTCAGCAAGTTCTTTATTTTGAGGGATGAGAGGGCGAAGTTAGAGGTGAAGGTGGCATAGTGGTTGCTGCCCATGCGCTGGCGTAGCTTCAGTGCGGCCACAGCGGTCATGGGATTGGCCAGCTCCATGTAGCTGACACCGATGAAGGGGAGCTGCTGCTCTTTGTATCGTCCGCCCTCCAGGCCTCCGATGCTGTTGTGGAGGGCATAGGGTACATCCCTTTTCCAGACAAAGCGGCCATATACCGAAGGGAGTACCGTAAAACGGCTGCCGGTGGAGAGGGCCATCTCCCACGAGAAGTTGACCACGGGGATGGCCGGGCGTTCGTGGTAGCGCCAGAAGTCGGAGGTATAAACATTGATGCCGGCTGTCCACTTCATGCCCTGTGTGGGATAGGAACGCTTGTTGAAGTTCTCGAAGTACATGTTGTAGCTGTAAGAGAAAAAGTATTCGTCCTCGGGGCTGACGCCGAAGGAGGCATACTCGGGCAAGACGAGGATATCGTTGTAGTGATATTGGTTGAACCCGATGCCCAAGACGCAACGGATGTCGTGCCAGCTGCGCTGGAAGGCGGCACGGGCCAGATGTCGGTAGAAGGTGTAGTTGCTCACCCGCTCACCCCGGTTATAGAGGTCCACATCGTTGTAGCCGAACTGATAGGAGAGGAGGCTTTGCCAACGTTTCTCGCGGTCAACATGGAAGGCATAGTCAATCTCTCCGTAGCCGGTGCGTCCGAGACGAAGGGTGAAGTCCACCAAGGAACGGCGCTCGTCGGTGAGGGAAAGATGGGCATTCAGGATGAGCGAAGCCAACTTTTCGCTATCGAAGCGGACACCTAAGCGCAAGCGGTTGTCGGGCTTCTCCTCTGGGGTGATGGACTTGATGAGGGGGACGCTGTCGCTCATGGAGACGAAGCAGCCGGGACGGATTGGCGGGCGATAATCAGAGGGAAGGCCCAATGTCTTTTGCTTCAACACCAGCAGATTGTCCCACTGAAGCATGGCAGCCTTTTCGCCACGGGCCAACAGGGAATCGATGGCCGGGCGGGTGAAGCTGGTGGAGGAATAGCCGCCCACATTCACCTTGATGTGGACATCGCTCTCGCGCACGTTCTCTTTATACTTATTCTCCACCATCAGGTTCACAATCTGTCCCACGACATTGGGCAAGGTCGTCAGTTTGTCGGCACTACGTAGGGTGTCCTGTACATCCACACCAATGATGTAGTCGGCTCCCATGCGACGGGCCACGTCCACGGGGTAGTTATTGGCCATGCCACCATCGACCAACATCTTTTCGCCCTTCCGGACGGGAGTGAAAGCACCGGGGATGGACATGCTGGCTCGGATGGCTTCGGCCAACACACCACTGTGGAAATCCACTTCGGTGCCGTCAACCAAGTTGTAGGCGACGCAGGCAAAGGGAATGGGCAGGGTGTTGAAGTCGATGGAATCGTGATACCCTTCGGTCAGTTGGGAAAAAAGGATGGCAATGTTTCTTCCCTTGATGACACCTCCGGTCAACACCTCTTTGGGTTGCTTGTCGAAAGGAACGGATACGATGTATTGCTCTGCCCGTTGGCGGTAAGCCAAGGAGAGGTCCTTGCGTTCGGTGGCATCGGAGAGCAATTGCCTCCAATCCAAGTTCTGCACCAAGGTGTCTAATTGTTCGGTAGAGAAACCAATGGAATAAAGTCCGCCCACGATGGCTCCCATGCTGGTGCCTACCACATAGTCGATGGGGATGCCGGCATCTTCGATGACCTTCAGTGCACGGATGTGGGCGACACCCTTGGCTCCGCCACCGCTCAGCACCACGGCCACTTTCTTGCGCTCTTCTGCACGGACCGGCAGAAGCAACAGGGCTGATAACAATAAGAGTACAAACTTCTTCACCTTTCTTACATTGTTTATATACAGACAAACAACCGGCGTTTGTCCATTGTTCTAAAATTCAGGCACAGATTATACGGATTGGCACGATGTTTTATTGTCTTTCATCGTGTAATCCGCGTAATCCGTGCCTGAAAAGCAGACTTTCAGAACACCGAATCAGAGACGTGACTGAATGGCCTTTGTTTCTTCTTCGTAACCGGGCTTGCCGAGGAGGGCAAACATGTTCTTCTTGTAGGCTTCCACGCCCGGTTGGTTGAAGGGATTCACGCCGAGCAAGTAGCCGCTGATGCCACACCCTTTCTCGAAGAAGTAGATGAGCTGGCCGATGTAGTACTCGTTCAACTGGGGAATGGTGATGCGCAAGTTGGGCACACCGCCATCCACGTGGGCAAGCTGGGTGCCCAGTTCGGCCATCTTGTTCACCTCGTCCACGCGCTTACCGGCGAGGAAGTTCAATCCGTCGAGGTTCTCCTCGTCAGAGGGTACGGTCATTGTCCTGTTGGCACTCTCCACCGAGATGACAGTTTCGAAGATGGTGCGTTCGCCCTCCTGAATCCATTGGCCCATCGAGTGGAGGTCGGTACTGAAATCTACGGACGCGGGGAAGATGCCCTTGCCATCCTTACCTTCGCTTTCGCCATAGAGCTGCTTCCACCACTCCATCATGAAGTGGAGCTTGGGCTGGTAGTTCACAAGGATTTCAATCTTCTTGCCATCGGCATAAAGGAGGTTGCGCACGGCGGCATACACGGCCGAGGGGTTTTCCATGAAGGGCACACTTTCGGCAGTTCGTGCCTCCATATCGCGGGCACCCTGCACGAGTTGTTCGATGTCGTATCCGGCCACGGCGATGGGCAACAGACCTACGGGAGTGAGCACACTGAAGCGTCCGCCTACATTGTCGGGGATGATGAATGACTTGTATCCCTCCTTGTCGGCGGTCACACGGGCGGCACCCTTTTGGGCATCGGTGACGGCTACGATGACTTTGCGGGCCATCTCCTTGCCACGCTGGTCTTCGCACTGCTTCTTCAACAGACGGAAAGCAAGCGCCGTCTCAGTGGTAGTTCCCGACTTTGAGATATTGATGACGCCGAACTTTTTGTCCTTCAAGAACTCGGTAAGCTCTGCCAAGTAGTCTTCGCCAATGTTGTTTCCGGCATAGATGATGACGGGATTTTCTTTTTTCTCCTTCAGCCATTCGAAGGTGTTCGACAGAGCTTCGATGACGGCACGTGCACCGAGGTAGCTGCCTCCGATGCCGGCTACGATAACTACTTCGCAATTCTCGCGCAACACCTGTGCGGTGGCCTTCAAGTCTGCCAAATGTTCGGCAGTGATGCTGGAGGGCAAGTGCAACCATCCGAGAAAGTCGTTTCCTGCGCCATTACCCTTTTCCAGGGTCTCCATGGCGGCTTTCACTTGGGATTCATAAGTGGCTACAGAGCCTGCTTGGAGGAACTGTTCGGCCTTTGTGATGTTAAGTTTCATAATTTACGATTATTTATTAGGCACGGATTACACGGATTACGCGGTACCATGCGGGTTCTTGTTTTCTTTATTTTTATACGACAAAGCACAGAAAACCGTGTGACCCGTGTAATCTGTGCCTAAAATCTTACCTGAAGGAATCGGTCAGCAGTTTGATTTCAATCATGGGGGAGATGCGCTCGTAAAGGATGTTGTACACCGCATCCAAGATGGGCATGTTCACATGATGATGCCTGTTCAGTTCCTTGATGCACTTGGTGCCGTAGTAACCTTCGGCTATCATTTCCATTTCTATTTGTGCACTTTTCACCGAATAGCCTTTTCCAATCATGGAACCGAACACACGGTTGCGGCTGAACTTGGAGTAACCTGTCACCAACAGGTCACCTAAATATACCGAGTCATCTATCTTTCGTTCGATGGGATGCACCGTCTCCAGGAAGCGATGCATTTCTTGCACGGCATTGGCCATCAGTACGGCCTGGAAGTTGTCACCATACTTCAATCCGCTACATATACCGGCGGCAATGGCATAGACATTCTTCAATACGGAGCTGTATTCAATGCCCGGCACGTCTTGACTGACAGATGTTTTGATGAAATGGTTAGCAAATCGTTTGGTCAGGTATTTGGCGCTATCGCGGTTCGAACAACCGATTGTCAGGTACGAGAGGCGCTCTAATGCCACCTCTTCGGCATGACAAGGGCCTGCCAATACGGCTATCTGCTCTTCGGGTACTCCATACTCTTGATGGAAATACTCAGAGACAATGAGATTCTCATCCGGTACAATACCTTTGATGGCGGTGATGATAAACTTATCCTTCAGCTTGGTTTTCAGCTTCTTCAGATGGCTCTTCAGATAGGGAGACGGAGTGACGAATATCAGGATGTCCGATTCGCGTACTACCTTATTTATATCTGAAGAAAAACTGATACGCTTCACATCAAAACGTACACTGGTCAAGTAAGCAGGGTTGTGTCCCAGGCGTTTGAAGTCCTCGATACGGTCATCGCGACGCATATACCAATTGATGGTTTCGTCTTCGTGACTCATCACCATCTTTGCGATAGCGGTGGCCCAACTTCCGCCGCCCATGATTGCTATCTTACCGTCGGGTAGTTTCATAATAATCAAATGTAGGAGACCCACCTAAATTCTCCCTGTGAGGGAGGACCTAAAAGGTCTTATTTACACTTACCCTCCCCCATCCCTCGCAGGGAGGGATGGGGTGGGGCTTTTAATTCAGCTTATTTATCCACGCTGTCACCTCGTCCACGGTGGGATTCTTCAGTTCCAGCTTATATTTCTTGTTGATGCCACAGATGTCCTGATGCACCTTCTGGGGATTCACTCCCTGCATGTCGGCCACCAGGTTGTATCCGGCTTTCTGGATGAGGGGCACCCACTCTTCGGGTACACCAATCTCGACGTACTTCTCGGCCTTGTCCTTGGGAACCACCTTCTCGGGGCGCATCTGCGGGAAGAAGAGCACCTCTTGGATGAAGGCGTTACCCGTGAGAAGCATCACCAAGCGGTCGATGCCGATGCCGATGCCCGATGTGGGAGGCATACCATACTGAAGGGCACGGAGGAAGTCCTGATCGATAATCATCGCCTCGTCGTCGCCCTTGTCGGCCAGGCGCATTTGCTCCTTGAAGCGCTCCTCCTGGTCAATGGGGTCGTTCAACTCTGAGTAGGCATTGGCCAACTCCTTGCCGTTTACCATCAGCTCGAAGCGCTCGGTGAGGCCCGGCTTGCTACGGTGCATTTTGGTCAGGGGCGACATCTCTACGGGATAGTCGGTGATGAAAGTCGGCTGGATGAAGGTGCCTTCGCAGAATTCGCCAAAGATTTCGTCGATGAGCTTGCCCTTGCCCATGGTGTCGTCAATCTCCATGTTCAAGGCCTTGCATACTTCGCGGATTTCCTCTTCACTCTTGCCATTGAGGTCATATCCTGTCTTTTCCTTGATGGCATCGAGGATGGGCAAGCGACGGTAGGGAGCCTTGAAGCTGATGGTCTTTCCGTCGATAACTGTCTCGGGGCATCCGTTCACGGCGATACAGATGCGTTCGAGCATCTTCTCGGTGAAGTCCATCATCCAGTTATAATCCTTATATTGCACATACAGCTCCATGCAGGTGAATTCGGGGTTATGTGTCTTGTCCATTCCCTCGTTGCGGAAGTTCTTTCCTATTTCATATACACCTTCGAAACCGCCAACGATGAGTCGTTTCAGGTACAGCTCCGTGGCGATGCGCATGTAGAGGTCGATGTCCAGTGAGTTGTGGTGAGTGATGAAGGGGCGCGCGCTGGCTCCTCCGGCAATGCTCTGCAGGATGGGCGTTTCCACCTCAGTATAGCCGGCTTCGTCCATTACGGCACGCATTGTCTTCACAATGGTCGAACGCTTCAGGAAGGTCTCCTTGATACCGTCGTTCACAATCAGGTCCACATAACGCTGACGGTAGCGGAGTTCGGGGTCTTCGAACTTGTCGTAAGCGACGCCGTCCTTGTACTTCACGATGGGCAGGGGCTTCAAGCTCTTGGCCAACACGGTCAGGTTGTGGGCGTGTACGCTGATTTCCCCCGTCTGAGTGCGGAAGACCGTACCCTCGATGCCAATGAAGTCGCCCAAGTCGAGCAGGCGCTTGAACACCACGTTGTACATATCCTTGTTTTCCTCGGGACAGATGTCGTCGCGGGTGATATAGACCTGGATGCGTCCTTTGGAGTCCTGCAATTCAACGAACGATGCCTTTCCCATCACACGGCGGCTCATGATGCGTCCGGCAATAGACACCTGGCGCGGCTCGGCGTCATCCTTGAACTCGTCGCGGATGTCGGTGGAAAAGGCATTGGTTACATACTCAGCTGCGGGATAGGGGTCGATGCCCATGGCACGCAGCTCGGCCAAACTGTTGCGTCTGACAATCTCTTGTTCACTCAGTTCTAAAATATTCATATCTGGTTTGCTTGTTTTTCTTCGCATAAGGGCACACTTTGCCCTATTTGGGTGCAAAAGTAAGAAAGATTTCGTAAACCACCTAATTTTAAAAGGACAAAAAGGAAATATGACGTACAACCTGCCCAAAGAATGCCTTTCTTTTGACAAAAGAATGCCATTCTTGACCTCAAAAGAATGGTATTCCTTAAAGAACCTTAAGCGTCGGCTGAAGCTGCCTTAGTCACCGACTAAGGTGACATCAAGCCATGACTGATGTCGGCTCATGTATAAAGCTAATCCGTCAAACAACGTTAATTTTCGCACATAAGGATGTTTTTAGGAGATGAACATGTCCCTCTTTCTCTATTTTTTTGTAATTTTGCCCGTGAATTTGAACTCATGTAAAGACGATTACTGATGCCCATTGCTTCGATATTTCCAATAACTGACCCTACGTGGATATTTTTCCTCGTACTTTGCATCATCCTTCTTGCCCCTATATTGCTCAACCGATTGCGTATCCCACACATTGTGGGCATGTTGTTGGCGGGTGTGTTGATAGGCCCGCATGGTTTGGACTTGTTGCAACGGGATAGCAGTTTCGAGATATTCGGCAACGTGGGATTGCTCTACATCATGTTCTTGGCAGGAGTGGAGATTGACTTGGCCGACTTCAACAAGAATAAGAACAAGAGTATTGTTTTCGGACTCACCACTTTCTTGTTCCCCTTTGTCATCGGAGGGGGATTGTGTCACTACCTGCTGAATATGGATTGGGCGGGTTCATTGTTGGTGGCCTCCATGTTCTCGTCGCACACGCTGGTGTCCTACGCCATCGTGAGCCGCTATGGCCTGAGCCACAACCTGTCGGTGAACATGTCTGTGGGAGGAACCATCATTACCGACACACTTTCCCTCATCGTGTTGGCCGTCATTTCGCAACTGGTGCATGGACACAACGACCCGCACTTCTGGCTGATGATGGCCATAGGGGTCATTATCTTCATTACAGGAGTCATCTATCTGTTTCCGCGCATTGCCCGTTTTTTCTTCCGCACCTTCAACGACCCTGTGCAGCAGTTCATCTTTGTGATGGCCATGATGTTTTTGGCCGCTATCGGAGCACATGGCGCCGGACTTGAGGGACTGTTAGGAGCTTTCTTTGCAGGTATCGTGCTCAACCGCCTCATCCCTGCCGGCTCACCCCTGATGGGCCGCATCGAGTTTGTGGGAAATGCCATCTTTATCCCTTATTTCCTTATTGGTGTAGGAATGCTCATCGATATGAGTGTGTTCGTGAAGGGTGTCAATGCCATCATTGTAGCCCTTGTGATGGTGGTGGGTGGCACATTGGGCAAGTATGTGGCCGCATGGCTTCCTCAAAAACTGTTTGGCCTTCGCAAGGAAGAGGGACTGATGCTCTTTGGGCTTAGTGAAGCACATGCGGCGGGCACATTGGCCGTAGTGATGGTGGGATATGAATTGGGCTTGTTCAATGAAACGATACTGAATGCCACGTTGGTGTTCATCCTTGTGACGTGCATCATCAGTTCACTGGCCGTGGAGAAGGCTTCGCGCCAATTGGTGTTGAACGACGACCTATCGACTTCGTCTGCCCACAAGGGGGATGACGAGAAGATTCTCATCCCCATGGTGGCCAATCAGAATGTTGAGAATCTGGTGCAGGTGGCCATGATGATGCGCAATCCGAAACTCAACAGAGGGCTCATCGGCTTGAACGTCGTCTATGATAATAGCAGTCAGAAGTTGATAGAGGAGGGACGCAAATGTCTGCAACGGGCAGAGAAGATAGCCACTTCGGCCGATGTAAGGATGCAGACACAGAGCCGCTTGGCCACCAACCTGTCCAATGGTATTGTACATGCTTTGCGCGAAAACGATGCGTCGGAGCTTATCCTTGGTATGCATAAGCGCGAGGGGGAGAACGATGAGTCCTTCTTCGGTCCTGTCACTTTGGGACTGTTGGCGGGCACTTCGCGACAAATCATCTTGGTACGCTCCACCATGCCTGTGAACACGTTGCGCCGCATCCATGTGGTGGTACCTGCCAAGGCCGAGTTCGAGGCGGGGTTCTATCGTTGGGTGAATCGCTTGTCACGCATTGCCGGCATATTGGGATGTCGGGTCATTTTCCATGCCCACGTGCGGACATGGGAAGTCCTTTCGCGCTATTTGGCCTCTTACTTTCCAAAGATACGTGCTGAACATGTGCTTTCCAGCGGCAATGACGAGCTGAAGCGTATGGCCAATGAGGTGAATGACGACCATCTGTTAGTGGTTGTGTGTGCCCGCAAGGGAAGCATCTCATATCGTCCGGCCTTTGAACATATTCCCGAACTGATTGATACATATCACCCGGAGGTGAGCCTGATGATGATATTCCCCGACGAATATGTCGAAGACAAGGAGACACCCACCCTTTTTGATACGCGTACTACCTCTTTCCATCGAGGATATGAGACGCATCGGGGATGGTTGGGCGGCTTGATGGAGAAATGGAACAAAGAAAAGTCCCTCCCGACCTCTCCCCGAAAGGGAAGGAATCACAATACCACTAACACCTTACAACAACATGGACAACAATAAGGATTTACGGGAGCCCTCCCCTTTGGGGGAAGTTGGAGGGAACTTCAACTGGCAACAACGCACCACGCAACTTTTTGGAGAGGAAACACACGAACGCCTTCGTGCCGCCCACGTACTGGTGGTGGGGGTAGGTGGCGTGGGGGCCTATGCTGCCGAGATGCTTTGCCGGGCGGGTGTCGGGCACCTGACATTGGTGGATGCCGACACCGTGCAACCGAGTAACATCAACCGTCAACTGCCTGCCCTTCACTCCACCATCGGACTGGCAAAGGCTGAGGTGTTGGCCGGTCGTTTCCGTGACATCAATCCCGATGTGGAGTTGGACATCAAGGTGCAATACGTGGATGCAGATAATATCCCTGCTCTGCTCGACAAGGCGAAGCCCGACTTCATTGTGGATGCCATCGACACCATACAACCCAAGTGTCACCTGATTTGCGAAGCATGGCGCCGACGCATCCGCATCGTCTCCAGCATGGGGGCCGGAGCCAAGAGTGACATCACGCAGATACGTCTGGCCGACCTGTGGGACACTTACCATTGCGGACTCAGCAAAGCCGTGCGCAACGGACTGAAACGCATGGGCATGAAGCGTAG
>CAZDAN010000015.1:0-5747 GCA_964503565.1 uncultured Bacteroides sp. | reverse complement strand
GCGGACTCAGCAAAGCCGTGCGCAACGGACTGAAACGCATGGGCATGAAGCGTAGCCTCCCTGTGGTGTTCAGCACCGAGCAGGCACGAACCGAAGCCATCATCCGGGTGGACGATGAGCGGAACAAGAAGTCCACCACCGGCACGGTCAGCTACATGCCCGCCACCTTTGGCTGCTTCTTGGCCAGCTATGTGATTAGGGAATTAGTAAAGGACGGAAATAAAGGGCCGGAGTAAAGGACTGGAATAAGGAACGGGAATAAAGAACGGGAATAAAGAACGGGAATAAAGGATAGGAGTAAGACCCATGATAGAACTGAAAGGAATCACCAAGAGCTTCGGCTCATTGCAAGTGTTGAAAGGAATAGACCTCGCCATCGGGAAGGGAGAGGTAGTGAGCATTGTAGGCCCCAGTGGAGCGGGAAAGACCACTCTGCTACAGATAATGGGTACCCTTGACAAGGCCGATGCGGGCACTCTGGTTATCGACGGAGTGGACGTCAGTCGGCTGAACGAGCGTAAGTTGTCGGCCTTCCGTAACCGGCATATCGGTTTCGTCTTCCAGTTTCATCAGCTGTTGCCCGAGTTCACGGCGTTGGAGAATGTGATGATTCCTGCCCTCATTGCCGGCGTGGCTCCCAAGGAGGCCGACAAGCGGGCCAAGGAGATGCTCGACCTGATGGGGTTGGCCGACCGCGCCGGCCACAAGCCCAACGAACTGTCGGGTGGAGAGAAGCAACGGGTGGCCGTGGCACGCGCCCTCATCAACCGCCCCTCGGTGGTCTTTGCCGACGAGCCGTCGGGGAGTCTCGACACGAAGAACAAGGAGGAGTTGCACCGCCTCTTCTTCGAGCTGCGCGACAAATTGAAACAAACCTTCGTCATAGTTACCCACGACGAAGGTTTGGCTGCGCTTACCGACCGCACCATTCACATGGTGGACGGACTGATTCTTGCCAACTGACCCATTCAAAAGAGCTTACCGCTTGTCGGGCACACCCAGTGCCTCCCAATGGCTTTGGTCGAAATTGCGCTTCACAATCTGTTTCAACGCCTGCACCTGCCCACGCAGTTCTTCCAACTTCTTGCTGGCTGCACCTGCCTTCTCGCTCACCTTGGCCCGCAAGGCGTCCAACTCGGCATCCATCTGTTCGGTTTCTGCCGCATCGCGCTCCAGTTGCGCCAGTGCCTCTTCTGTCACTCCATGACTGCCCACTTGGGCCAGATTCTTACGAAGGCCATCCAACAGGATGCGCGCCTTCTCCACTTGCATTGAATACGTTTTTGCCATAATTCTTTTTACTTTTTATTAAGGGTAAATACTACTTTTCCTGTGTAAAATTAGTAAATAATTCCCATTTACGCAAGTGAATATAGCCTATGAATGTATAGATGTAGAAGGCGTAAGGGGTTGATACCTAAAGGTTTGTTATTGTGTTAAAGTTCCTTAACCATGTGCGGTATGCTTCCCCTTTGGGGGCCTGTCCGTGCGGCTTGTGCCTTCTGTATGGTAAGGCGGATGAGCGGGGGACGCATCGTAAAAAAATGGCAAAAGGCTATGTCCGCTTCAAATTATTCATTACCTTTGTGCCACCAAAAGAAAGAGGCATTTATGCGACATATCAAGTTAGGAGAATACAATCAGTTAGAGGTGGTGAAGACGGTCGATTTCGGAGTCTATCTGGACGGATACGATGATGGTGAGATACTGCTCCCCACCCGTTATGTGCCTGCCGGCTGTAGGGTGGGCGATGTGCTCAACGTCTTCATCTACCTCGACAATGAGGAGCGCCTGGTGGCCACCACCCTGGAGCCGCTGGTGCAGGTGGGCCGGTTTGCCTGGCTGGAGGTGGCGTGGGTCAACGAGTACGGGGCCTTCCTCAACTGGGGGCTGATGAAAGACCTCTTCGTCCCCTTCCGCGAACAGAAGATGAAGATGCAGATGGGCCGGAGTTACCTTGTCCATGCCCATCTCGACGAGGACAGCTATCGCATTGTGGCCTCGGCCAAGGTGGAGCGTTACCTCAGCCGCGAACGTCCCGACTACCGGCCGGGCGACGAGGTGGAGGTGCTCGTGTGGCAGCGTACCGACCTGGGCATGAAGGTCATCGTGGACAACCGCTATAGCGGATTGCTCTATCGCAGCGAACTGTTCACCTCCGTGGAGCCGGGCATGAGGCTGACGGCCTACGTCAAGCAGGTGCGCGACGACGGCAAGCTCGACCTCACCTTGCAGAAGGTGGGATATGCCCGTGTGGAAGACTTTTCGGACACGCTGCTGACCTATCTGAAGGAGCACGACGGCTATGTGGCGCTTCACGACAAGAGTCCGGCCGAAGCCATCTACGACCTCTTCGGCGTGAGCAAGAAGACTTTCAAAAAGGCCGTGGGCGACCTCTACAAAAAGCGCCTCATCACCATCAGCGAGGCGGGCTTGCGACTGCTCTGAGACAGGGGGCACGCAGGCCTCGGGTCTCCCCCTTTCAAGCCTATTGGGATGTACCCCGCAGCGACATCAAGTTCTCACCCTCGACGACATCAAGTTCTCACCCCCGACGACATCAAGATGTCACCTGTGACGACATCAAGTTCTCCCGATGAAGGGGAACTTGATCTCCCGACGGGTGACATTTTGATGTCTTTTTTGTGCCCTGTGGGAAAGGGGTGGGAGGGGCTTGCCAAGGAGGCTCTCAGAGAGACACGTGTCTCCCTCCCGATGCCGCACGTGTGTCCTTGCCGGTGCCGCACGTGTGTCCTCGGTGGTGCCGCACGTGTGTCCTCGGTGGTGCCGCACGTGTGTCCCGGCGGGTGCCGCACGTGTCTCTTCAAGGGGGGCTTTTCAGTGTCCTGTGGGTGGCTTGTGGGGAGTAGCTTGGGTATAGATACAAAAAAAGGGTCAACGCCTTGACCCAACCTTTATTAACCTTAAATCTAATACCATGAAAAACTTGATGCAAAGGTACAGCTTTCCGACAAATCTGCAAGGGATTGGCCCCGAAAAGTGAGTCAAACTCCTGTATTTCTTGATGTAGGTCAAGAGTCTCCGCCTCTCTCTATGCTTTTTTCTCCTTTTTCTCCCGTTTGGGGTGACACAGGTGAGCCAGCAGGAATCCTATCAGGAAGATGACGATGGTGCCCAATACGATGGCCAGATACTCGTGAATACCCGACGGGGGAAGATGCAGGAACTCGGCGGCCGAAATCCAACCGATGATGATGACACCACACACCGTCCCGATGACGGCATCCGTGCGGCGTGCCCGGCGGGCAATGTAGCCCAAGAGGAAGAGTCCCAGCATACCGCCACTGAAGATGCTCGACAGTTTCCACCATGCGTCCAGGATGCTGTCCACGTTCAGCAGGGCCAAGGCTACCACAATGCCCAACACACCTACCACGAGGCTGCCCCCCTTCAGCACCCACAGCTCCTCGCGGTCGGAAGTGTGGCGGCGCAGGCGCTTGTAGTAGTCGGTCAGCAGAATGGTGCTCGAACTGGTCACACTGGTGGCCACCGTGCTCATGCCGGCGGCAAAGATGGAGGCGATGAGCAGGCCCGTCAGTCCCACCGGCAACTGGTTGGCTATGAAGTAGGGGAACACATAGTCGGCCTTGATGCCCTCGGCAGGCAGCAGGTCGGGATGTACTTGGTAGTAGGCATACAGAGCCGTACCGATGAGGAAGAAGACGGCCGACATGGGGATGTAGAGCCATCCGCCGAAGAGGGCCGAGAACTTGGCTTCGCGCTCGCTGCCTGCCGCGTGGTAGCGCTGCACGTAGTTTTGGTCAATGCCGTAGTTCTGCAGGTTGGTGAACACGCCGTAGATGAGGCACACCCAGAAGGTGGAGCTTCCCACGCTCCAGTCGAAGCTGCCGAGGGAGAACTTGCCATCGCGCATCCCTATCTCGAAGGTCTGCAAAGGTCCCTCGGGCATGCTGAACAGCAACACCGTCAGGCACACCAAGGCACCGCCGATGAGGATGAATCCCTGTATGGCCTCCGTCCAGATGACGGCCTTCACCCCGCCCATCATGGAGTAGGCGATGATGGCCAGACTGGTGACGACGATGACCGTCTCAATGTCCCACCCCATCAGCACATTCATTGGCACGGCCAGCAGGTAGAGGATGGAACCCATGCGGGCCACCTGTGTCAGCAGGTAGCAGGCCGAGGCATAGAGCCGCGCCCACGCGCCGAAGCGCTCCTCCAGAAAACTGTAGGCCGACACACTGCACTGCCTCCGGTAGAAAGGCACGAAGTACTTGGCCGCGAAGTACGAGGCTATGGGAATACTGAGGCTGAAGACGAAGGGGTTCCAGTCGCCCGAGTAGGCTTTGCCCGGGTTGCCCAGATAGCTGATGCTACTCACGTAGGTGGCAAAGATGGACATGCCTACCACCCATCCCGGCAGGTTGCGCCCGCCGGAGGTGAAGTCGTCGGATGAAGTACGGCGCTTGAAGAACGAGCAGCCGAGCAATACGATTCCTCCCGTAAAGAGGAAAAAGACAGTAAGGTCAATCAGGTGCATATAGTCTTGTTCTTTAATTCTTTTCTCACACTCCCGTCCGATGTTCCCCCAGCTCCTTCTGCAGGGCCTTGGCCCGTCCGTCGGTGAGGCTGTCGAGCAGTGCCCAAAAGCGGGGGCCGTGATTCATCTCGCGGGTGTGGCACAACTCGTGCAGCATCACATACTCGCGCAAGTGGGCGGGCAGCAGGACGAGGTAGCACGACAGGTTGATGTCCCTTCGCGCCGAGCAGCTTCCCCATCGTCCCTTGCTCACGTTCACCTTGCAGGTGTGGAAGGGCAGGCCGTGCAATGCCGACAAGGCTCGCAGTCGCTCGGGCAGCAGCTGTTCCGCCTGTTGGCGCAGGGCGCGTTCCACCACGCGGCGGAGCCACTCTTGCCGCTCGGGACGGGTGAAGTCCGTTTCGGGCGGACAGACGATGACCACCTTGCCCGGCTCGGCACGCAGGTAGAAGTTCTTCCGCCTCCCCTCTTCGAGCGAGAGGCTCACCAGTTCGCTTTCGAGGCGGAAGCCGAGGTCGATGCCCTGTCCCTTGCCGCCTCTTTCCTGCGCCTCCTTCTGCATGGCCAGTTGGCGGGCATGCAGTTCTTGGCGGAACCGGTTCAGGGTGTCGGCCACCGTACGTAGGGGGGTGTAGGGGGGAGTGGTCACTGATATGCCGTCAACGGTCGGACGCATGATGATGCGCCTTGCACGGGCATTCACGTGCACGGTGATGAGGCCAAGCATATCGTCGGTAAATGTGGTGGGCATGGATGTCACCGATTCTTGTCAAATGGATAATCTTGTTTGCAAAAGTACACTATTTGCTCCGTTCCTCCAAGCACCGTGCCACTTTTTTTCACTTTCTCGTGAACAAAGGCCCGAGTGGGGGTGTTATCCTGTCGTTAATATTTTCTCTCTCTAATATTCTAATAGGAACGGCGGCTTATTGTTCGGGATGAATGGTAAGCCGCTTTTTGCCCCTTCCCCTTACCCCTTGTTTATCTCTTTTGCCGGGTGGGCATGAGCCGTCCGCCACACGCGCCAGCCGATGCAAAGGGTGATGAGCAGGGCGGTGGCGAGGAAGATGCCGGCGTAGAGCCACCAGGGGATGGCCACTTGGATGACGTACTGCTCCACCCACGGCTTCATGCAGAGGTAGCCGATGGGAAAGGCCACGAGGGCGGCCACGACGAGCAGCAGCATGTACTCCCCGAAGAACTGCCGCAGTATTTGTCCGGC
>CAZDAN010000014.1:0-19677 GCA_964503565.1 uncultured Bacteroides sp. | reverse complement strand
TGAGGTTACCAATCACGTTGGTCCTCAAAGCCTTGTCAGGTGTGAAGAGGATGCGCGCGTCGGAAATCATACTTCCCGCATTGAAGGTGGTGATGTCACTCACTCCCTTACTCTTGAAGGAGATACGAAAACTTCCCAACCCAGGCACCTTCACGGTGTGGCCCTGCAACAACTGCTGGGGGATGAAGGCGGCCAGGTACTCCATAGCGGCTTCCATTTCAATAGCCGATGTACTGGTGTTGACAGTGGCCGCACGGGTCATTGCCTTGCCATCCATGGCTGATTCACTACTTGGTACTGCGTACCATTTCGAGGCCTCCTCACGCTTCTGAGGATTTGCCTTCTGCACGAGATTAAACTTAACACTCATAGCAAACAGATTTAAAACAATTATTATTAACAAAAATATCTCGGTTGTATCTGTCCTTCAAACCCTGTCGGGAGGGGGTCTTGGAGACACACGTGTGTCACCCTCGACGAGACACGTGTCTCTTGCCTCATGACACACGTGCGCCACAAGCCATGACTCACGTGTGTCTCCACACATGACTCACGTGTCTCTTTTTGGAGGACATCCGTATGTCTCTTCCAACCACTTCCGTAAGGGTCTGCTAAACTCGATACTTCGTTGATTCTCAACTCATCCCTGACTCTCGTGCCAAGAGAAATGGGGTTTGATACTTCGTTGTCCCGTAGGACTCGGTGGGTCTCTCCCTATTCTTGTGTGCAAAGATACAACAAAGTTTTCACATATGCAAACGGTTTTACACAACCGTTCACATCCGTTTGAAATTTCCCGACACACCGAAACGCGCCTCCTTCCCCTTCCGATGAGCCCCCTCGCCGGCCTTCGAAGGAGGAAATAGAGGATAGAAGGCACCTTGGAAGAAAAAATAGAGGTTTTTATTTTGTTCTTCCCTCGGTTTGCACTATCTTTGTCCCCACATATAATATAATAAGGTAAAAACGCATGAATCCACAAATAAACTGCTTCCTCCCCTTCAGCAGCTGGGAGGAGACCCTGCCGACCGTCGGCGAGTTACGCAAATGTCCCCTGGTGGGCACCATCTTCTTGTTTTGCATCCAGAGGCCCAAGCAGTCCGACTGCCTGCCCGAGGATTGCCACCTGGTGCCCTGCGGAAACCCCTACGAGCACTTCGGCAACCTCCTGCTGATGGAGCAGTTCACGCGCGGCGAGTACTCTCTGGTGATGACCAAGCCCGACCCCATCCGCCTGGGCCACCGGGCCATCGAGCGGATGCTGAGGGTGGCCAAGGAGAGCCACGCCGGCCTTGTCTATGCCGACCACTACGTGACCGACGACGAGGGACACACCGCCCTGCACGCCCTGAACGACTTCCAGGCGGGAAGCCTGCGGAGCGACTTCGACATGGGTTCCCTCCTGCTGGTGCACCACAAGGTGATCACCTCGGCCGCCTCGCTGCCCGCCCACCTCGACCGGGTGGGACGGATGCGCTATGCCGGCTTCTACGCCTTCGCCCTCTCGGCCCACCTCGTGGGAAAACCCCTGCCGACACACATCTGCGAACCGCTCTACACCGTGAGCCACACCGACCGGCGCACCTCGGGCGAGAAGCAGTTCGACTACGTGAACCCCGCCCAGGCCGAGGTGCAGAAGGAGATGGAGCTGGTCTTCACACAGTACCTGCGCGAGGTGGGGGCCTGGATTTCCGAGGAGGAACTGTTCACCCCCAACCTGAAGGAGGGGGAGTTCCCCGTGGAGGCCTCGGTCATCATCCCCGTCAAGAACCGCGTGGACACCATCGCCGATGCCGTGCGCTCGGCCCTGAGCCAACAGGCCGGCTTTGAGTACAACCTCATCGTGGTGGACAACCACTCGACCGACGGGACCACCCAGCTGCTGGCCTCGCTGGCCAAGGAAGACCCGCGGGTGGTGCACCTGGTGCCCGACCGCACCGACCTGGGCATAGGCGGATGTTGGAGCCTGGCCATCCACCACGAGCTGTGCGGACGCTTTGCCGTGCAGCTGGACAGCGACGACCTCTACAGCGGCCCCGACACCCTGCAGAAGATGGTCGATGCCTTCTACGAACAGGGGGCGGCCATGGTCATCGGGTCGTACCGCATGACGGACTTCGACCTCGAGACCCTCCCACCCGGCGTCATCGACCACCGCGAATGGACACGCGAGAACGGGCATAACAACCTGCTGCGCGTGAACGGAGCGGGTGCCCCACGCGCCTTCTTCACACCCGTGTTGCGCCGCGATGTGGACATCCCCAACATCAGCTACGGCGAGGACTATGCCATGGCACTGGCCATCAGCCGCACCTACCGCATCGGCCGCGTGTGGGACGTGGTCTATCTCTGCCGCCGCTGGAAGGGCAACTCCGATGCCAACCTCAGCTTCGAACAGGTCTGCGCCAACAACCGCCTGAAGGACTCGCTGCGCACCATCGAACTGAAGGCACGCACCAAGAAGAAGCGCTTCGACATCAGCAACCCCCTCTGCCCCACCGACGAGGGACGATGCAAGACCACCAAGAGCGGATTCGTCATCTTCGAGAACCCCCGACGCATACACTCGGCCACGGCCGACATCACCCGGGTGGAGAAGCGCCCCTGCTTCCTCTGCCCCGAAAACCGCCCGCAGGACCAGCTGCCTCAGGGACACATGCGCAACTTCACGGCACTGGCCAACCCCTACCCCATCATCGACAACCACGTGACCATCGTCTGCGACCGCCACGCACCCCAGCAGTTCCTGCCCATGCTGAGAACCATGACCGACACGGTCTTTCAGGCCAAGGAGGGCACCGTCGTGTTCTACAACGGCCCCCAGTGCGGAGCCTCAGCCCCCGACCATGCCCACCTGCAGGCAGGACATACCGAGGACCTGCTGATAACCTACACGTACGGCGACGAGGACGAGGTGGCGACAACCCCCCAACAGTATGCGGCACTGTTCGAACAGCTCTTCCTGATGAAGAGCTACCCCTGCCCCGTGTTCATGGTACAGTGTCCCACGCCCGTACCCTCGAGCAACCCCATCCTGCGTATGCTCATCAAGCACCTGCCCCGGGTGGAGGGCGAAACCGAACCACGCATGAACATCCTCTGCCAAAAGAACCTCGGCGGATGCGACATCTACATCTTCCCCCGCACAAAACACCGCCCCGACTGCTACTATGCCCAGGGGAAGAAACAGATTCTTGTCAGCCCCGGTGCCCTGGAGATGGCAGGCCTGTTCCCCATCGCCCGAGAGGAGGACTACGACCGGATGAACGAACGCACCGTGAAACAAATCCTGGCCGAGGTGAGTATCAGCTGGGACGAAGCCCTACAAGTGGCCGACGCCGTAAGGAAGGATATGAAGAACTACGAGAAGCACCTTACCGAAAGCGACCGCGACCTCTTGGACAAGATGATGCCCCTGATGCAGAAGCACATGAACGACCCGCACAGCCTCAAAGCCATCCTCAGCGGGAAAGCCCCCTTCTAACCCACACCGCCCGACATGAAAGAACCTGAAATAAGCGTTGGTATCGTCAACGCACAAGAGATAAACTTCTCGCTGAACATGAACTACTCGGCCAAGGGAGGAACCTACCGGGGAGAACAGACCGTAGCCTTCGCCGAAGGAGGCATCCTGTGGAACGGGAACCTCTACCAGGAACTGACCTTCACCCCGGCCGAGGAGGGAGCCTCGTTCTCGCTCTACAACGTGACCATCGGCATCAACTTCCATTGGGAAAGACAAGAGACACAAATCTTCCAAGGCTCGCTGAAACTGGTGGTGGAGGAAGGCCGCATCACGGCCATCAACCTGCTGCCCGTCGAGGACTACCTCATCAGTGTCATCTCCTCCGAGATGCGCGCCACCTCGCCCCTGGAGTTCCTGAAGGCACACGCCGTGGTGAGCCGCAGCTGGCTCTATGCCCAGATGGAGAAACGCCGCTCGCTGCAGATCCGGGGCGAGCAGGGAGGATTCTTCTCCCTCACCAAGAGCGACACGGAGTATGTCCGCTGGTACGACCGCGAGGACCACACCATCTTCGACGTCTGTGCCGACGACCACTGCCAGCGCTACCAAGGCATCACCAAGGCAACCAAAGAGACGGTGGTGGAAGCCGTGCAGGCCACCCGCGGACAGGTGCTGATGTACGACGGAGAGATATGCGACGCCCGCTTCCACAAGTGCTGCGGCGGAGCCACCGAAGAGTTTGAAACCTGCTGGGAGGACAAGCACTTCCCCTACCTGGAGACCATACGCGACACCGCCCCCGACAAGGAGAAACCCGCCCTGCCCGACCTCACCCGAGAGGCCGAAGCCGAGCAATGGATACGCTCCACCCCGCGCGCCTTCTGCAACACACAGAACAAGCGCGTCCTGGCACAGATACTGAACCACTACGACCAGGAGACCACCGACTTCTACCGCTGGCAGGTGCGCTACACCCAGGAGGAACTGGCCGAACTCATACGCAACCGCACCAGGACGGACTACGGCCGGATAGTGGACCTCGTCCCCGTGCAGCGCGGCAAGAGCGGACGCATCACCCGCCTGCAGATAGTGGGCACCAAGCGCACCCTGTGCATCGGCAAAGAGCTGGAGATTCGACGCACCCTCTCCGAAAGCCACCTCTTCAGCTCCGCCTTCGTAGTGGACAAGGAGTACTCCCCCCAAACCATAGACACTATAAAGACTATAGACACTACAGGCACTATAGAGACTATAAAGCCCCCCATCCCCACCGCCTTCACCCTGACCGGCGCAGGCTGGGGCCACGGCGTGGGCCTGTGCCAGATAGGCGCCGCCGTCATGGGCGAGCGCGGCTACACGTATGACCGGATACTGCTCCACTACTTCCAAGGGGCAGAGATAAAGGAGGTGTACGAATGAAACCGACCACCCGTTCCCCGTGGGCATGGATTCCCACCCTCTACTTCGCCGAGGGACTGCCCTACTTCGCCGTGATGTCCATGGCCGTCATCATGTATCAGAACATGGGACTGAGCGACAAGGAGGTGGCCTTCTACACCAGTTGGCTGGGCACACCGTGGATTATCAAGCCGCTGTGGAGTCCCTTCATCGACCTGCTGCGCACCAAGCGCTTCTGGGTGCTGGCCATGCAGGGCCTCATGGCCGCGGCCTTTGCCTGCATCGCCTTCTTCCTGCCCACCGGCTTCTTTGTGCAAGCCACCATGGCCTGCTTCGCCCTGATGGCCTTTGCCAGCGCCACCCACGACATTGCCGCCGACGGGTACTACATGCTGGCCCTGTCGAGCAAGGAGCAGTCGTTCTTCGTGGGCCTGCGCAACACCTTCTACCGCTGTGGCAGCATCTTCGGCCAGGGGGTACTGGTGATGCTGGCCGGCCTGTTGGCCGAAGGACACCTCATCCCCTCCCTCAAGGGGAACGTGGCACTGGCCTGGGCACTGGTGTTCTACCTGCTGTGTGCCATCTTCATCGGACTCTTCCTCTACCACTCGTTCGCCATGCCGAAGACCGAAGTCGAGGAACAGCCCAAGAGCACGGCCAAGCAGCTGATGCGCAACTTCCTCGACACCGTGGTCACCTTCTTCCGCAAGCCCCACATAGGCACGGCCCTGTTCTTCATCCTCACCTACCGGTTGGGCGAGTCGCAACTGGGCAAGATAGCCCCGCTGTTCGTCCTCGCCTCGCCCGAAAGGGGGGGACTGGGACTGAGCACCACCACCGTGGGCGGCATCTATGGCACACTGGGTGTCATCGCCCTGCTGTTGGGTGGCATCGTGGCCGGCATCATGGTGAGCCGCAAGGGACTGAAGTACTGGATTCTGCCCATGGCACTGGCCATCAATGTGCCCGACCTCCTGTACGTGCTGTTGGCCTGGGCACAATGGACCAACCTGTGGGTGGTGGGTGCCTTCGTGGCCATCGAACAGTTCGGCTACGGCATCGGCTTTGCCGCCTACATGCTCTACCTCATCCACTTCGCCCAAGGACCCTACAAGACAGCGCACTACGCCCTTGCCACAGGACTGATGGCCGCCGGCATGAGCCTGCCCGGCATGATAGCGGGCTACATGAGCGACTGGCTGGGCTACACCCACTTCTTCGTCTTTGTCTGCCTCTGTACCCTGCCCGGCATCATTGCCGCACTGGTCATCCGCAGACAGTTGCCCGCCTCCTTCGGAAAGGAGGGGTAGAGCGGGAAGAAGAAGGACGGAAAGAGAACGATTGACATGACTTTTATGGGAAACTTCTTTCCCCTTAACAATAAAAACTGTATCTTTGCTTCGCTTACCGAACATTGACCCTTAGCAAGACATGGAAGAACAGAAGAAACAACAACAATACAGAACACTGCAGGAAGAGCAGCAAGCAGTCCGACCGGAAGCCGTCCAAGGGACGGGCCTCCCCAACGTGTGCCCCCATTGCAAGACCATCAACGAGCCGGACGCCCTGTTCTGCGAAGAGTGTGGCACCGCCTTGGGACACAGCCGGCTCTGTCCGCACTGCAGCCAGCCGATGGACTTGTTGGCCGACTTTTGCGAACACTGCAAGAGCTACGTGGGCACCCACCGATGCTCGTTCTGCGGTGCCGCCATTGCCGAGGGCGATGTTTTCTGCTCCGAATGCGGCACCTCACGCGAAGGCATCATCTGTCCGGCCTGCCACACACGCAACCCGTTCAGCTATTGCCGGATATGCGGCATCCCCCTGACCGAGGAGGCCGTCCGCCAAAGCCAAAAGGCACACGAAGAGCCTATATGGAAGCAAATGGAGGAACTGGCCACCGAACTGGAGATACTGAACAAGATAATCCCCGCTGACACAAACAAACAAATAGACCGCAACCAACAGAACGAAGAGTTGTGCCGAAGAGTCAGAGACCTGTTGGGACGGGAAAACCCCGCAGACGGACGCAAGGACATCACCCTACGCCTGGGAGAGACCTCGGAAGAGATAGAAGGACGCATCGCCGCCAAGCGGAAGGAGCTGCAAGCCCTGTTGGACGCCATCGCCGCACAGCCACAGGAGAACCCCATCCTGACGCGCAACTTCGTGATGGCAAGGAAGCCGACCTCGACCCGCATCGGCTGGAAGTGCAACTTCAAGCAAGTGGTACACTCAAGCCCCTGCGGATGCGCCTGCCCCCAATTGGGAGGGAAATGGGTAGTGCTTGGACACGACACCCAAGTGGAAGATGACTTTTAACCCCTCAACCCACGAAACAACCATGGAAGAAGACAAGACCCTGCACGGAATGCAACCACATACAGAACCCGATGCGACAATGGAGTGTACCAATCCGGCCACACAGCGCATCCCCCTATCCCCACACGGGGAAGAGGCCACAATGCACGTGCCGGAGACACAGATTCGCCCCCATACCCCCCATAGCCAACCCCTCAGCGACACGACCGAAGAAATGGCCAATCCGAACGGAGCCATCTTCGTGTTGGGAGGCAAGATATACCGGGAGATACGCACCTTGTCGAAGTCTTCGGGCGAGGCACAGGTGATGCTGGTGGAACGGGAAGGGGAAAAAGCCGTGCTGAAGCTGTACTACCCCGGCTATACCCCCGAGGAGGGAGTGCAACAGGTGGTGTGGAACATGCACTTCGAAATGATTGTCCGGCTCTACGACTATGGCAAGACCATCGTGGAAGGAATCGTGAGGGAATACGAACTGATGGAGTGGTTGGAAGGATGCTCGTTGGCAGACTACAACCTGAAAGAGGACTTGGATACCTTCAAACGTCTGGCCCTGACGACGGCCGCTGCTGTGGAATACTGCCACAACTGTAACCTGATACATAAGGACGTGAAACTCGGCAACTTCATCTTCAGAGACAAAGAGAAGAAAGAGCTCGTCCTTACGGACTTCGGCATCTCGACCCTGCGGAGCGACGACGAACAACTGCACAAGACCACTCAGGCACGTACTCCGCTCTATGCCGCCCCCGAGATGTATGACAACGTGATTGACGGGGAGGTGGAACTGACACCGGCAGCAGACTACTACTCGCTGGGCATCGTACTCTTCTTCCTCTGGCTGGGCAAGAACCCCTTCAGCGGAAACGAACGGGCCATGATGCGCCTGAAGAGCGAAGGCAAACTGCCCAACCTGAACAAACTGCCGGAAGAGGTACGACTGTTGGTAAGGGGGCTGACTCTCGTAAACCCCGAGAAGAGATGGGGCTATGACGAAGTGGAACGCTGGTACAAGGGCGAGAAGGTGGAAGTGGATGAGACAAGCATCTACCTGAAGTACAAGTCCTTCGTCGTTGACTCGGAGAAGAACATCCTGGCCTCCAACGCCCAAGAATTGGCGGCCTTGCTATCCGTAAGACGCCACTTAGGAGTCAAATACCTCTACAGTAAAGTGATTTCCGCCTGGTTGGAAGAGTGTGGAAACCAAAAGATGGCCGTCGAGCTGGACGACATCGTGGACAAGAGATACCCGCTGCTTCCAGAAGTAGGTTTCCAAGCCGCCCTCTACACCCTGGACCGGAAGATGCCATACAGAGACTCCAAAGGCCACGAAGCCGGGAATGTACACGAAGTGGTGATGATACTGCTGGCCAATATGGAGGACTATAAGCTGCTGTTACAGGACGAACGCCATCCGCTGTTCGTCTATCTGGAGATGACAACCGAATTGGAAGTCAACCGCCTGAAGGGTTACTTCAAGACTGACTCGCCGGACATCGCCCTCTGGAGAATGATTTATGAGATAGACGACAGCATACCCTTCCTGTTAGACAAGCCCTCGGCCACCACGGACGAAATCATTGCAGCATTCGCAAGTTCCAACCCACGCGAAGATGAATGGCGGGCACTGACCGACGGAAGACTGTTGTCCTGGATATACTACAAATGCGACCCGACCACCTATGTGGAACTGAAAGAGATTTACGACGAGCACCGCCCCTATACCCGCTCGGAAGCCTATAGGGTGCTGTACCACTTGAACCACCACATCGGATTCGACCTCGGAGAGGCCACCGAACGGATGACAGTGGCAGCACTGATGGCCAACGACATGGTGAAACTGCAGCGGTGCAACATACAAGACTTCTGCCGGCAGATGGAAGAATACATAGGCCCCAACAGCCGTTTGATGTACTACGCTCAAATACGCGGATGGAGGGATGTCATTGCTCTGCACAGACACGCATTTGACATGAACAGTACGGAACACACCAGCCGATACGGCGTGTACAATGAAAGAATTGCCGCCTACCGCTTGTGTGCCGCCATGGGCTACACCCCCGAATACTACGTCAAGAACGGAGGCGAAATCATCGACTCATTGGAAGGATGCCGCAACCTGAGCACTACAATCAGGAGAGAAGAGATGACAGACGGATGCATGAAACAATGGCTTACCATCTTCTTCCACGAAGACCCGGCCAAACAGTTTGCCGGTCCGCTCAGCTATGAGAAAGCACTGGTCTCCTACATCGAAGAAATCGGCAAGACTGATTCGGAAGACCCACATTTCAAACGCATGAAACAAGCACAGAAGTCGGGCAAGAAGAAACAGGCCACCGTCAGACTGACAGGTGCCACCATACGCAGAAGGGAGAAGGCGCTGACAATCTCTTTCCTTACCCTGACCGGGATTCTGGGATTGCTGATAGCTCTCTTCGGATATTCCAATCCCCTCCTTTTCCTGCAAAACTCCCCCTTCTGTGTAGCGCTGCCCATAGGATTCATGACCATGATGATTTTGGCGGTTTGGAGCTATTTCCATGGAAACGGTGTATTGACAAGCCTGCTTTGTGCTGTCGGAGGAGCATGTTCAGGATGGATTCCCGTCCTTATCCTACGTTTCATTGGAGCCGGTAATCCCTCATTACTGATTATCGCCTCCCTAATCATACTCGCAGGATATGCCGCACTGGCCATCTTCACGAGTCGAGCCAAATCCATCTATAAGTACCACGGATTGGAGGAACTCTTCAAGGACAACAAAGAGGCCGCCTTGCTGGATGTGTTGCATTACACCTTCCGCCAAAAGACACAGCAGTTCAAAGGTTCGAACCACAAAGCTCAGGAAGATGCCATCGGAGTGATGAAAGCAACCCAAGTGGAATATATCATACACTATGCCTTATGGATATGCTTCATGCTGATTCCCATAGTTCTTATGATAAGTTATCACAGCAGTCTGTTGGACCTGCCGATACCGGACTTAGATGGTATCAAAGAATTCCTTCATGGCTTTTGGGAATCGTTGAAGAATCCTATAGACTGACCCACAAATCCTATTTAGACACATATCGGACACTTCTGACATGCTTTGTACAAACTGTAAAAAAGAAAACCGCGAAATAGCCCGCTACTGTAAATGGTGCGGTGCAGCCATAGCCAAGCTGACCGACCCATTGGACAAGATTGTGGGCAGGCAAGAAGTGAAGGAGCAATTCAAACAGATTGCAACCACACTGAAACACCTGCGTCAGGATCATCAGACTCAAAACATTTGGCTCAACATCAATGCCATTATCATAGGAGAAACCGGTACGGGAAAAACAGCCATACCCCAAATACTCTGCGAATATCTGGCCTACCAAGGTATCATAAAGAAGCCACGCCTGAAGGTGGTCGATGCCGTGGACTATGACCGCTTTGTCGAGAAATGGGAACAGAACATCAAAGACGCCCGAGGCGGAGTCCTCTTCTTTGACAACGTTCAGAAATTGCTTCCCGACAGTTATTCCAAGAACGTGAACCCGTTGGACAAGCTGTTCATCGAGATGGACAAGTGGAACAACGACCCCATCGTCATTCTGGCAGGACTGCCCGGTGGCCTGGAAGAGTTTCTCGAGAACAACCCGGCAGTAAAGAGCAGATTCAAATATCTGTTCCGACTCAAACCGCTCAGTGCTGAAGAGATATACGAACTGACCCTGCGTATCCTGCGTGAACGATACGCCCTAAACAGCCTTTCCGCCGCAGCAGAAGAAAAGCTGATGCGCCAAATCAAGTATGAGGTAAAAAGTAAAGACGAGTCATTCGGCAATGGCCACCACGCCCGGCAAAAGGCCGAAGACCTGTTCACAGCCTACATCTCACATACTCCCACAGTGCCGGGAGAGATTCAGGAAGAGGACATTCGAGGATATGTTCCCCCTATTCGGACACTTGACAGCATTTTGTCCGAACTGGACGACTTCATCGGCATGGACGAAGTGAAACAAGCTGTCCGCGAAATAGCGTGGGAAGTGCAAGCCAACGTCAAACGGAGGAATCGGGGACTGGGAGATGAAGAGAAACAGTCCATACACATCGTACTGACGGGAAATCCGGGAACGGGTAAGACCTCCATAGCCCGCAAGCTGGGCGAAATCTTTGAAGCCATCGGTTATTTGGACAGCAGTCATGTGGAGGAGGTCGATCGGAGTCGGATGGTCAGCCAATACGTGGGTGAAACCCCCAAGGTTGTGGACAAACTGTGCGACCGTGCCATGGGCGGCATCCTCTTTATCGATGAAGCCTATACGCTGGTGCCCCAGAATGAGAGTGGAATCAAAGACGAACAAGGTCTGCAAGCATTGGAGAAACTGATGAAACGTATGGAGGACGACCGAGGACGCTTTGTTGTCATCGCAGCCGGCTACAAAGCCGAGATGGAGAATCTGCTCCGGGCCAATCCCGGCATGAGGAGCCGTTTCAACCGTTTCATCCACATCAATGACTATACTCCCGAAGAACTATTCCAGATTCTTCAGGTCTTTGTACGCAAGAAGAACTACCGCCTCAGTCAGGAGGCCACAGAACTTGCCAGCCAGTTCATCGACCAAATGTATTCCAAACGGGACAAGAACTTTGCCAATGCCCGCGAAATGAGAACCCTCTTCGAAAAGATGTGCACCCGACAGGCCGAGCGCATAAACCATCTGTTGCCCGAAGAGCAAACCAATGAAATTCTGCAAACCTTCGAAGCCGCGGACATTCCCTACGAAAGAGCTGTTTCTGTGGATTATACCGATTGCCTGAAAGGATTGGACTCGCTTGTGGGACTGGACAATGTCAAAGAGGAAGTCACGTCGATGGCATCTTACATCCACATGCAGGTAAAACGCGGAAACACCGTCTCCCTCCAGCAAGGAAACCACTATATCTTTACGGGAAATCCGGGAACGGGCAAAACAACCGTGGCCCGCATCATGGCCGATGTATTCCGGGCCTTGGGAGTCGTAGCCGAAGGCCAACTGATAGAGGCCGACCGCAGTAAGATGGTAGCCGGGTTTGCCGGACAGACATCCATCAAGACCAACCAGCTGATAGACCGTGCTCTCGGAGGAGTCCTGTTCATAGACGAAGCATATACGCTCTGTACGGGAGAAAACGACACCTACGGAAAAGAAGCATTGGACACGCTGCTCAAGCGCCTCGAGGACGACCGCGGAAAGTTCATCTGCATTGCAGCCGGATATACCAAGGAGATGCACACCTTCGTCAACTCCAATCCCGGACTGAAATCCCGCTTCACCAAGACCATCCACTTTGAAGACTACAAGCCTGCCGAACTGCAAAGCATCTTTGTCCGTCTGGCTGCCAAGAACAACTTTAGCATGACCGAAGAGACAAAGGCCGCCTTGCTTCACCATTTCGAGAACGTGTATGCCACGCGCAGTGCCGGATTCGGGAATGCCCGCGATGTACGTTCTCTTTTCGAACAATCCACTTCCAATCAGAGCAAACGCCTGATAGAACTGATGAACTCCCCCGGATTCACTCAGGACATGATGTCTGAACTTACGGCGGACGACATTTTTGGACACAAACAGGAACATACCAAGACGTTGGACGAAATCATGTCCGAGCTGGACGAATTCATCGGCATGAGTTCCATCAAAGAGGCCATCCGCCGCTTGGCCGTACAGGTCGTTTTCATGCAGCAACGCCTCCAGTTGGGCATCGGCAGTTCCGAACCGGTCTTTCTGAACATTGTCCTCACGGGCAACCCGGGAACCGGCAAGACCACCATTGCCCGAAAGATGGGCGAAATGTTCAAGGCCATCGGCCTGTTACCCACAGACAACGTCATCGAAGTCAGCCGCAACCTGATGGTCGGCAAGTACATGGGCGAGACCCCCAAACTGGTAAATGCGCTGTGCGACCGTGCCATGGGCGGTGTCCTCTTCATCGACGAGGCATACACGCTCTATGATGCCGAAGGTGGAAGCGGAGACAAGTTTGGCAAAGAGGCAGTCGAGGCTCTGATGAAGCGCATGGAAGACGACAAAGGAAAATTCATTGTCATTGCAGCCGGATATCGCAAAGAGATGGAAGCATTCATGAAAGTCAACCCCGGACTCGAAAGCCGCTTCACCCACCGATTGAACATCGAAGACTATACCGAGACCGAATTGGTTGACATCTTCAAGTCCTTGGTATGCAAGAAGCAATACATCCTGCCAGAGAACTCAGAAGCCGCGCTGATTGAGAGTGTCCGCCACCTGTATGCCAACAAGAACCGCAATTTTGGCAATGCCCGCGAGATGCGCCGCCTGTTCGATGCGACCATCAGCCAGCTTTCCATGCGCGTATCAGCCATTCCGCCCGCCCAGATAACGGAGCGGGACTATCAGGTCATAGAGCCTTCCGATATTCCTTCATTCAAAGTCACAACTTCAAGTATATAAATGCCATGCTTTGTCCGAAATGTAAATTTGAAATAGACAACGATTCGTGCTACTGCGACCAGTGCGGCCAGGAAATCCGCTATTGCCAATCCTGCCGACGTCCGGGTAAGGGAAACCGCTGCACAGCGTGCGGCGGACGCATGTTGTCGGCTGTCGATTATATCCGCGAACCGTCCATACCGGCAAACAGTCCTGTCATGGGAACAGTCGCCCCCTCTCCCACATACACCTCGCCCGACAACAATGCGGCCACACTGAAGGCACCCACCTCCACCCGCCTGATACTGTCCAACGGTGCACAGGGAATCACGATTGAAGGAGTGGACGGAGCCATCATCGGACGACGGAACGGCATCTACCAAAGCCTGTTTGCCCGTTTTCCCTACATCTCGGGCACTCATGCAAAGCTCAAGTTCGATGCCGTCCAGAACAAGTGGCTTCTCACCGACATGAACTCTTCCAATGGCACCCGCTACAACAATGTCCCCCTGATTGCGGGACAGCCCTGCGTCCTCGAGAACGGTGCCACTGTCCAGCTGGCCAACATCGTATTGACCGTAGCCTTATACTGAAACAATCATCACACATTATCCAATCCCCATGCTCCGACTCTCCATCAGTGCCCGCAGCCACACCGGCCTCGTACGCCCCGAAAACGAAGACATTATTTTAGTCGATGGCCGCCTGTTGCGCGACGAATCCTATGAAATAAGCCACACCCTGCCAGCCTCGTCGGGAAAAGCCCTATTCGCCATTGCCGACGGCATGGGCGGACACAACGCCGGCGAGGTGGCCAGCGAAGAGGCGGCGCGTTCTTTGGCCGCTTTTTTCCAAGAGTTACCCACCGGACTGTCGGACAACGACCTGACAGCTGCGTTCAACCATTGGCTGCAACAAGCCCATCTCCACCTGCTCCGGATGGGAGCAACCAACCCCGCACAGCAAGGCATGGGCACGACGTTAGTCGGCCTTTGTCTGTACGAAGGCCGTTGCTTTTGGTTCAACTGCGGCGACAGCCGCATCTATCACATGCATGGGGGTATTCTTTCGCTGCTTTCCACAGACCATTCCTATGAGCAGATGACCGGCATCAAGGGCCGCTTTCCCCATGCCATCACCAACTGCCTCGGCGCAAACTCTCCCCATGTGTTCCTCGACATGGTTCGCATCCGTTCCTTTGTGGGGGATGAAGAGTCCGAAGAAGAACTGTGGATGCTTTGCTCCGACGGTCTGTCCGATTTGGTGGACGATTCCACCATTGCCCGCTTTCTGGCCGCCGATGCCACAGCACCGGCATTGGTTCGTTTGGCCCTCAACGCCGGCGGGCGCGACAATGTATCGGTATGCCTTGTCCGAATCAAGCAGGAGAGAGTCTGAAGAACGAAAAGTTCACACTCCCGTAGGCTCTGTGTTCCACAAAGCAGGGATGCGCTGCAAAGGAGTGGTCTTTGCCATGTTCCAAGACGAGCAGGCCGGTCTCCTCCCTCAATAGGCCGCTTCCGATAATTCGGTCGGGAATCTCGGCCAGCTCCTTCAGGGCATACGGCGGATCGGCAAAGATGAAGTCAAACTTCTCTCCTCCCCCGCGGCTGATGTATTTCAGAGCATCGCCCAATATCGGTATGCACTTGTCGGTCTTCACTTGGTTCATCACGTCGCAGATGAAGGCATGATGCCGCCGGTCTTTCTCCACAGCCACCACCCGGCTGCATCCACGGGAAACCAATTCGATACTGATACTGCCCGTTCCGGCAAACAGGTCCAGTGCCACCACTCCCTCCTCAAAGTCCATGTAACCATTCAACACATTGAAGAGGTTCTCCTTGGCAAAGTCCGTCGTCGGGCGAGCTTTGAACGAGCGGGGCACCTCAAAACGCCTCCGCTTATATATTCCACTTATTACGCGCATTGTTCTCTACTTAAGTTTCACAAGCTCCATATTCAGGAAGAGGGTGTGTCATCTGCGTCTAACAAAGTTAATTCTGACACACTCTAATTTTCTTACAATCCACTGTGCCACAGGGCCAGCAGGTCGTATGGAATCCTTTCGTGCCGGGCCACCCACGAACGGTTGAACTCGGCCACAGGATTCACCACCGAGACGGTGCGTACAAACTTCCGCAACTCCTCACCCATCTTCTCCTTCTCATCATGCTCCATCCCTATCAGATACAGCTCGTCGTGCTCCTGGTTCAGCCCCAAGGAGTTCCAGACACTCAGGGTGTAATAGATGCAATCGTTCACATCCCTACAGGAATAGGTGCCTGCCTGCAACGGTGTACCGTGTTCAAAGACCAGCAGGTCCATCCGCCGGTGTCCGGGACACAGATACATCTTTCGGGGAGCAGCCATGCGGCTTTTGCCTGTCAGATGCTCGATAACGGGACTGATGCCCGCCCAGACACGTGCCGTCGGGAAAAGTTCCTGCAACAGCGCGTAGGCAGTTTTGTCCATGGCAAACAGCACCACGGCATTGCTGCGGTCCAGGATGTTGTAGAGCACCGTCTCTCCCGGACGTTGCCGGTGCAGATGATGGAAAAGGAGCTCGGTCTGCTCGTCCTCAAACATCTCGAGCGGCACGGTGGCATACCGTCCAGCCACATCCATCAGGATGTCCGTCCGTCGGAACTCCTCGGCGCGGGGCACACTCCCCTGCCGCTCCAGCAACTGCTTCACATTGGCCGCCAGGGAGATGTGCGGGTCAGTCTGCAGGGGGGTATAGGAAAAGGCGGGAGTTCCCTCGCCGTCGGCTGAGCGGCTCATGGAACAAAAAGAAAATCCATCCGCACTCAGGCGGATGGACAGTCTGTCATACAAAGGCAATGATTCCATTCCTTCGGTTGTTTCGTGTTATGATGTTAAATCAGAAAAGATTACTCCCAGTTTCCTGCGTTGTTGTTGGGTTCTTCCACGTCACCCACCTTCAAACCACAGTAACGGCTCAACTTGTCCTGCTTGTCAATCAGGTTAAGCAATTCCTGTTTGTTCAGGCCGTCCAGATACACTTCATACGGAGTGCGTGCCTCGAACAGATAGAGCGGTGTGCCCGAACGGGTAGAATCCACGCGGGTCTCCAACTCAAACTTGGCTCCGTTTCCGAAAGGAACATAGCAGAGCGAGTCGGCATTGAAGTCCTTGCCAAAGATTGAGTCCTTCAAGCTGACAAATGCCGTGTCACGGCTGAAGCCTTCCAAGCCGGCCTTCTTCACTTCATTCCAGTTTCCGGTCTTGCGGGCCTTTTTAATTATCTCCATTGCCTTACGCTCGGTCAGGCCGTTCTCCAGCTGCTCGTCGGTCAACTCACCCTCTTTCTTTACGATAGGCAATTGGGCAGACTTGACAAAAGCCACCAACGAATCCAGATCATTGCAATAACCGGACATGGTAATGTTACGATAATTTACCTGCGCGTCACGGATGTTAATCAGACTTGCAATCACTTCTTTTTCTCTCGCCTTCCTTGCACTTTCGAACTCGATAGGACCCATGATGCTGCCATAGCAGAGGTACATCAAAGCCACCGCACAGATGGCCAAAACTGAATTAATTAATACTTTCATGATAAAATATAATTTTTTTGGTTTATATTCGTGCCGCAAAAATAGAATAAATAAATCTAATTAACGAATGTTCTCGTATTTTTTTATTTTTAAATTATGCTAAACCGCTATTTTGTAGAGCAATTTAAGGCTTTTTTTCGTTTTAAGCCCACCGAAGAACAGGCCGAAGCCATCGAAAAGCTGGCCGGCTTCATGACTTCAGTCCGCGCCGACGAGGTCTTTCTCCTGCGCGGATATGCCGGAACTGGCAAAACCTCGCTCGTCGGGGCACTCGTCCGCCTGCTCGACGCGTTGGAGCAAAAGTCCGTCCTGCTGGCTCCGACGGGACGTGCGGCTAAAGTTTTTTCGCAACATGCCGGACACCCTTCCTACACCATTCACAAGAAGATATACCGACAAAAAAAATTCTCGGGCGAGACGGGGGATTACCTCCTCACCGAGAACCTCCACAAGCATACCCTCTTTCTTGTTGACGAGGCCTCCATGATTTCCAACGAAGGCTTGTCGGGCTCCCTCGCCGACAGCGGCCGCCTGTTGGACGACCTCGTGCAGTATGTCTATTCCGGCGAGGGATGCCGCCTGATGCTGACAGGCGACACGGCCCAGCTGCCCCCCGTAGGCGAGGAGTACAGCCCCGCCCTCTCGGCAGCGGTCCTGGCCGGATACGGACTGAGGGTGCATGAAATGGAACTGACCCGGGTGGTGCGCCAGCTCGAGTCATCGGGCATCCTCTACAACGCCACCCGCCTGCGCCGCCTCATCGTTGACGACGAGCTATGCGGACTGCCCAAAGTGCGCTTCAACGGATTTGCCGACATACACCGCCTGCCGGGGAACGAACTGATTGAGGCCCTGGAGCAGAGCTATGCCCACGTGGGGCCGGACGAGACAATGGTCATCTGTCGCAGCAACAAGCGGGCCAATATATATAATAATGGTATAAGGAACCGCATCCTCTATCGGGAGGGGGAGCTGGAAAGCGGCGACGCGGTGATGATTGCCAAGAACAACTACTTCTGGGCCGAGGAGTACAAGGAGCTGGACTTCATTGCCAACGGCGACATTGCCACCGTCCACCGCGTCAGGCGCGAACGCGAGTTGTACGGTTTCCGCTTCGTGGATGCCACCCTGCGCCTCCCCGACTATGACGACTTCGAGATGGAGGCCACCGTCCTGCTCGACACCCTGCAAAGCGAATCGCCCGCCCTGACGCGCGAACAGAGCGAACGGCTGTTCACCGCCGTCATGGAGGACTATGCCGACATCCCCCTGAAGCGGGACCGCCTGAAGAAACTGAAGAGCGACCCCTACTTCAACGCCCTGCAGGTGAAATATGCCTACGCCATCACCTGCCACAAGGCACAGGGCGGACAGTGGCAACACGTATACCTCGACCAGGGCTACCTCACCGAGGAGATGCTCACCCCCGACTACTTCCGCTGGCTCTACACGGCCTTCACCCGCGCCACAGACACCCTCTATCTGGTAAACTTCCCCACGGAACAGATTCAGGAGGAATAGGCCGCCGGACACCTGACGGATTCCGCTCCGGCCCGGAGCGGCGGGCTTCCCCCCCCAACGAATCAAAAAATATTCAAAAAAACATTAACAAAGAGGAGACTTTTAACATACCTGTATAGAAAATCACTACCTTTGAAGAATCAAAACAGAACAAGAATCTAATAAGTCAAAATTATACCCATGAACAAACCTACCAGATGGGGCCTTGTCGGTGTTATCGTCATCGGATTGGCCGGATGGGGCATTTGGTCACAAATGCCGAAAGAGAATGAGGAACTGCAATTGGCAGACCAAGTAAAAGGCAACAGCAAAGGCGGACGCAAAGCGCTGAATGTGACGGCCGAAATCGTCAGGCCCCGTCCGATGACGGACGAGATTGTGGTGACGGGCCGCCTGATTCCGGACGAAGAGGTGAACCTCTCATTCGAGACCTCGGGAAAAATCATCAGCATCAACTTTACCGAAGGAACCCACGTGGGCAAAGGACAATTGTTGGCAAAAGTGAACGACGGTCCCCTGCAGGCCCAACTGAAAAAATTGGAATCGCAGCTGCAGCTGGCACAGGATCGTGTCTATCGCCAAAGCGCCCTGTTGGAAAAGGATGCGGTGAGCAAGGAAGCCTACGAGGAGGCACAGACGAACCTGGCCTCGCTGCAAGCCGACATTGAACTGGTGAAGGAGAACATTGCACAGACGGAGCTGCGCGCACCGTTCGACGGCATCATCGGACTGCGCCAGGTGAGCGAGGGAACATACGCCTCCACCGGCACCGTGGTGGCCACACTGACCAAAATCACCCCGCTGAAGATAGAGTTTGCCGTGCCCGAACGATACACCAGCTCGGTGAAGCCGGGCATGAACCTCGACTTCAGCATCGAGGGGCAACTGGAGCGGCTGAATGCCAAGATATACGCCACCGAATCAAAGGTGGACCAGACGACACACACCTTCCCCGTGCGTGCCC